>NZ_JABDMV010000071.1 GCF_013001275.1 Flaviramulus sp. | reverse complement strand
AGATTCATTTAGAGTATTCATTATTAATATAGACCTAAATTAAAACAAATGGGTTATTTTTCTCAAAAATCGATCTAGTGCGAAATTGTTAATAAATTATTTTGTATGTTTATATCAGAGTAAATGGTATAGCTAACTAAGCCTTATCAGTTCCTTTATAACAGTGTGATTAACTAATATTGCGTTTAGTAAATTTTTAATTTAAATGCTATAATGGTTATTAACAATTTTAACAAAAATTGCCCCTTGATTTATTTGATTTTCAACGAAATACCTGCTTAAAAACAGGTGTTATTTATTTTGAATTTTACTAAAAAAGAAATTTTATATGAAAGCACTTTTTTATACTAGAGAATTTCCGCCATATGTTTACGGCGGCGCAGGAGTACATGTTGAATATCTTGCTGATGAATTAGCTAAATTAATAAAGGTAGATGTGAGATGCTTTGGGGATCAAGACGTGAAATCAAACAACTTAGCCGTAAAAGGTTTTCCTTTTGATAATCCTGTTTTTGATAGTGCTGATGATAAATTAAAATCGGTATTTAAAACCTTAAGCACGTGCATTGAAATGAATGCGGAGCCTATTGATGCCGATGTTGTTCACTGCCATACTTGGTATGCGCAATTTGCGGGTATACTTACAAAATTATGTTATGGAACACCTCTAGTTATAACAACACACTCACTAGAACCATTAAGGCCATGGAAACGTGAACAATTAGGCAGAGGTTATGATGCTTCGTCATGGGTAGAAAGAACAGCAATTGAAATGGCAGATGCTATTATAGCCGTATCAGAAGAAACTAAAGTTGATGTGCTTAAACATTTTAATGTAGATGAGAATAAAGTAAAAGTAATTTATAATGGTATAAATCTTCAGCAATACATAACAACGTCTGAATCCTCGACGTTAGATGAATACGGCATCGATAAATCCAAACCTTATGTGCTTTTTGTTGGTAGAATCACGCGTCAAAAGGGTATAATTCATTTAGTGAATGCTATTAAATATATCGACCCTGATACACAAATTGTACTTTGTGCAGGTGCGCCAGATACAAAAGAAATTGGTAAAGAAATGGAAGACGCGGTTAATGAGGTGCAAAAGACACGAGATAACCTTATCTGGATAGATAAAATGATAACCAAAGAAGAAATTATTCAATTATACTCACATGCCGAAGTATTTTGTTGCCCGTCAATTTATGAACCTTTCGGAATTATTAACATTGAAGCTATGGCTTGTAATACAGCAGTGGTTGCGAGCGCAGTTGGAGGTATAAAAGAGGTTGTTGTACATGGTGAAACAGGGCTTTTAATTCCTTTAGAACAACAAAAAGAAGCGCCTTTTGAGGCTGTTGACCCTGATAAATTTTCTAGAGACTTAGCTAATGGGATTAACAAAGTAATAAATGATGATGCGTTACGAGAAACTATGGCAAAAAACGGAAGAAAGCGCGTTGAAGATTACTTTGATTGGGTTTCTATTGCGAAGCAAGTAGAATCACTTTACAAATCTTTACTATAAAAAAAAGCACTAATAAAAAACTAAATAAGATGATTAATAATAACGTTTTAGCCATTGTTCTAGGTGGCGGTCAAGGATCAAGGCTTTATCCATTAACAGAAAAAAGATCAAAACCTGCAGTGCCTATTGCCGGAAAATATAGATTAGTCGATATTCCGATTTCTAATTGTATTAATTCTGATATTAAAAGGATTTTTGTTTTAACTCAGTTTAATTCGGCATCGTTAAACAAGCATATAAAAAATACGTATCATTTTAGTTTTTTTAGTAGTGCTTTTGTTGATGTATTAGCTGCTGAACAAACTCCGCATAACAAAACTTGGTTTCAAGGAACAGCTGATGCTGTTAGACAAAGTATGCATCACTTTTTAAGTCACGAATTTAAATATGTCTTAATTTTATCGGGTGATCAACTTTATCAAATGGAATATGATAAAATGATTGATGCTCATGAAAAAAGTGGTGCTGAAATTTCTATAGCCACCATTCCAGTAAACGCCAAAGATGCCACATCATTTGGAATACTAAAATCTAATAATGAAAGTGTTGTGACTTCTTTTATAGAAAAGCCTGATGCAAGTTTATTACCCGATTGGACCTCGGAAGTTAGTGATAGTATGAAATCTCAAGGTCGTAATTATCTAGCGTCCATGGGAATTTATATTTTCAATAAAGATTTATTGGTAAATTTAATGAACGACCCTTCAACCAATGATTTTGGTAAAGAAATTATTCCACAATCCCTTGAATCACATAAAACACTAAGTTACCAGTATGAAGGATATTGGACAGATATTGGAAATATAGATTCTTTTTTTGAAGCCAATCTTGGTTTGACTGATGATATTCCGGCATTTGATTTATACGACAGAAAAAAACGTATTTATACACACGCTCGTATGCTCCCCACTACAAAAATTGCTGGAACCGTGTTGGACAAGGCTGTAATTGCTGAAGGTTGTATTATTAGTGCAACAAAAATTGAAAGATCGGTAATAGGAATTCGTTCTAGAATTGGAAAAGAATCAACTGTTATTAATACCTATATGATGGGTAGCGATTACTATGAAACATTGGCTGAAATAGAAAGTCACAAAATAAACGTGCTAATGGGGATTGGTGAACGATGTTATTTAAAAAATACTATTCTTGATAAAAATTGTAGAATCGGAGACGATGTGAAAATTGATGGAGGCAAACATTTGGAAGATAAAGAAACCGAAATGTACTTTATAAAAGATGGTATTGTAGTAATAAAAAATGGCGCCACAATTCCTTCAGGATATTGTATTGAATAATTTAATTTTTATAAACTCTCATTTAACTTTATAACGAATGCAAAACCAAAAAAGAGTTGTAATTGATTCCGTTTCACCAAGTGTTAATTGTGGTGAATTTTATATAAAACGTATCGTAAATGAAATAGTAAATGTAGACGCTCACATTTTAGGTGATGGTCACGACATTATAGCAGCAACTGTTTTATATAAACACGAAAAAGATAAAAAATGGAGTGAATCTAGAATGCGCTTGGTTATTAATAATGAGTGGCAAGCGTCATTTGTAGTTCAAAAACAAGGGTTTTACTCTTATAAAGTCGAAGCATGGGTAGATTATGCGTTGAACTGGCAACATGGAATTGAGCGTAAAATAGATGATAATCAACATGTGAAATCAGAGCTTTTAGAAGGCATCGAATACTTAAAAAACATAAAAAAGAATTCTAAAAAAAGTGATGCGTCATATCTTGATAATTTGATTAATATTTTTAGCGACGAAGGGCGTTATAACGAAGCCATAAAAGAGGCTACGAGTAAAAAATTATATACCTTTTTTTATAATAACCCAGAAAGAATTTTATCAAATGAATCAAAAGAATACCAAGTCTATGTAGATAGAAAAAAAGCGCGATTTAGTACTTGGTATGAGTTTTTTCCACGTTCAGCATCTCAGCAAAAAGGCATTCACGGCACCTTTAAAGATTGTGAACGTTTATTACCTAGGGTTTCAAAAATGGGTTTTGACACACTTTACCTTCCGCCTATTCATCCTATTGGAGAAGTAAATAGAAAAGGTAAAAATAATACTACCGAAGCTAAAGAAGGCGACGTAGGCTCTACTTGGGGAATAGGTTCTAAACATGGAGGACATAAAGATATCCATCCGGAATTAGGAACACTTGATGATTTTAAAAACCTCATCCAAAAAGCAAAAGAGCAAAATATTGAAATCGCTATGGATTATGCTTTACAGGCTGCACCTGATCATCCATGGGTAAAAGAGCATCCAAAATGGTTTAAATGGCGGCCAGATGGCACCGTACAATACGCCGAAAATCCGCCAAAAAAATATCAAGATATCTTACCAATTTATTGGGAAAGTGACGATTATAAAAACCTATGGAAAGAGTGTTTAGATATTTTAATGTATTGGATAGATTGCGGAATTAACGTTTTTAGAGTTGATAACCCGCACACCAAACCATTCTTTTTTTGGAATTGGATTATTACACATGTAAAAGCTAAACATCCAGATGTTATTTTTTTAGCAGAAGCCTTTACTGCTCCTAAAGTTATGCAGCAATTAGCAAAACAAGGTTACACACAATCATACACTTATTTTACATGGCGAAATAATAAACACGAACTTATAGAATATGTAGAAGAATTAACCAAAAGTGAATTATCTGAATACATGCAGCCAAACTTTTGGCCAAATACTCCAGATATTAATCCTTATCATTTACAAGGCGCTAACGAATCTAAACATATCCAACGCTATGTGTTGGCGGCAACCTTAAGTTCAAGTATTGGACTTTACGGCCCTGTATATGAATATATGCTGAGTGATGCTTTAATTGGCCGTGAAGAATATTTAAATTCAGAAAAGTTTCAATTTACCTATTATGATTGGACTATAGAGAATAAATTAATTGCGGTAATCTCAAAAGTAAATCATATTCGTCATCAAAACGAAGCCCTTCAACAAACAAATAATATTAAATTTTGTCATATAGAAAATGATAATTTAATGGCTTTTTATAAATGGAACGACTCTAAAACTAACGAGCTTTTAATTATTATTAGCTTAGATGCTTTTAATACACAACAAGGTGTGGTTCAGTTACCACTCCAAGATTTAGGGGTTTCGCCTGGTCAAAGAATAGGTGTTCAGGACTTAGTTACAAGTAATAGTTATAATTGGTACCAAGAATGGAATTTTATTGAGCTTCACCCAACATTGCCCTTTCATATTTTTAAAATTAATAAATAACTTATGGCTGAAACAATGGGAGATAAGACCTCTGTAACGCGTCACTTTAATTTTGATAATTCATGGGAAGAATTATTAGAAAATAAAGAGTTTGTTAAGGTTTTTCTTTCTGATGTTTTAGGCAATTACATTATTAAACAAAGGTGGTATGGAGGCAAAGCAAGTGTTTTAAAATATATTGAACTTGCAGAATACTTCAGAATCCAGCAGGATGGCGAGGTTTACTTTGGTTTAATTTTGGAAGTAAATTTTGTTGAAGCTTTTTATCAACATTATTTTTTACCTATAGCTTTTGTTACCGATGAAAATTTTGCAAAACAAGACAGAATTCTTCCATTAAGTATTCAAGGAAATGAAGGTTTTATAATCGACGCAATAAACTTAGATTCATTCAGGAAATTAGTATTCGAACGTATTATAAATGCCGCTCCAAAAGACACCACAAAAGTACAATATCATAAAAGTCTGTTGTTTAAAAATATTCCATATGAATCTTCAAGGTTTATGGGATTAGAGCAAAGCAACACCTCGCTGGTTTATAACGAAAAGTATGTTTTAAAATTTTTTAGGCGCATTTATGCCGATAAAAATCCCGATTACGAAATGAGTCGATTTCTATCAGATAAAAAAGATTTTAAAAATACACCTTCGTACCTTGGAAGTATAAATATTGTTGATTCAGATGATGTTAATATTACAATCGGATTAATGCAAGAAATGGTTCCAAATGAAGGTGATGCTTGGGATTATATGTTGAAAGAATTACATAAGGTTTTTTCAAATATTGAATATAAAAACATTAAAATTCATTCGCTTCCAAATACGGAATTGTACCAACGATTAACTATTCAAGATATTCCGCCACAAATAATTGATTGGGCAGGATTAAATCTCTTCACTAAAACTATCACTCTAGCTAAACGCACAGCAGAAATGCACATTGCTTTGGGTTCGGAATTTGAAGAAACCGCATTTACACCTGCGCATTTTAATGATGATTATACGGTATGGTTAAAAAACAAAGTGCTTTATCAATTCCAAAACAGATTAAATCTTATAGAAAACAATTTTCATAAATTAGATGGTTTAGCCTCAGATTTTGCAAAAGAATTTTTAGAAAAGAAAAACTTTATCAGAAAGCAATTTGTAACCTTTGATTGGACAAAATTAAAAGGTGAGCGCATTAGGGTACATGGTGATTATCACTTAGGTCAAGTTCTCGTAAAGGATGACGATTTCTTTATTTTAGACTTTGAAGGCGAACCCGAAAGTACCATAAGAGACAGGAAAGTAAAACAACCGCCTTTAAAAGATGTTGCTGGAATGTTTAGGTCTTTTCATTACGCTATTTATGCAACTATTTTTAATAATATTGATGCTCATTATAAAGCATCACAAAAAGAATTATTTGAAGCTGGAGAAATTCTATATCGTTATATTACCGGATTATTTTTAGGAACTTATGTTACTGAAACTCAAAACGCAAATTTAAATTTAGGATACAATCAAGAGCGTATATTTATATTAAAATATTGCTTGTTAGAAAAAGCAGTTTACGAGCTGGGTTACGAGCTCAACTCGCGTCCAAAATGGGCAGTCATTCCATTAAAAGGAATATCTAATATTATAAATCATTAAAATCTATGGCACAAGTAAAAGTTCACAGCTTATTTACAGAATTCGATATAAACCTTTTTAAATCAGGAAAACATTACAGGCTTTACGAAAAAATGGGATCACATTTAATAACGGTTGACGGTATTGAGGGTGTTTATTTTGCGGTTTGGGCGCCAACTGCAAAACAAGTTTCTGTAGTTGGTGATTTTAATTATTGGATGGAAGGTGAACACCAACTTAATGTACGTTGGGATTCCAGCGGTATTTGGGAAGGATTTATTCCACTTATTGGAAAAGGAACTACATACAAGTACAAAATTCAGAGTAATAATAATGATATAAAAACTGAAAAAGCAGATCCGTACGCTAGGCGCTGTGAGCACAATCCAAATACAGCTTCTATTGTTTGGGACGACAATTATAAGTGGAAAGACAAAAATTGGATGAAAAAGCGAAAAAAACACAATGCTTTGGACGCGCCTTATTCTGTTTACGAAGTTCATTTAGGATCTTGGAAAAAAAATATAGAAGAAGATCGATTTATGTCTTACTTTGAATTAGCTGATGATTTAGTGACGTATGTAAAAGAAATGAATTTTACTCATGTAGAACTCATGCCTATAATGGAGTTTCCATACGACCCTTCTTGGGGTTATCAAGTAACCGGCTATTTTGCGCCTACTTCGCGATTTGGTTATCCGGAAGAATTTAAATATTTAGTAGATAAATTACACCAAAATGATATTGGAATTATTTTGGACTGGGTGCCTTCTCATTTCCCAGAAGATGCTCATGGATTAGGCTTCTTTGATGGCTCAAGCCTATATGAACACCCCGATAAACGTAAAGGTTATCATCAAGATTGGAAAAGTTTAATTTTTAATTATGAGCGAAATGAAGTGCGTTCGTTTTTAATAAGTAATGCCGTTTTCTGGATGGAACAGTACCACGCAGATGGACTGCGTGTTGATGCTGTCGCATCCATGTTGTTTTTAGATTATTCGCGTGAAGATGGAGAATGGGAACCAAATATATATGGCGGAAGAGAGAACCTTGCGGTTATTAGTTTTCTAAAAGAATTAAATGAAGAAATTTATTCTTCTTTTCCCGATGTACAAACCATAGCAGAAGAATCTACAGCCTTCCCAATGGTATCAAAACCCACATTTGTTGGAGGATTAGGCTTCGGCATGAAATGGATGATGGGATGGATGCACGATACATTAGAATATTTTGCAAAAGATCCGGTTTATAGAAAGTTTCACCAAAATGATATTACGTTTAGTTTGGCCTATGCGTTTACCGAAAACTTTATGCTACCATTATCGCATGATGAAGTTGTTTACGGCAAAAATTCGATTATAGGTAGAATGCCGGGAGATGAGTGGCAACGATTTGCAAACCTTCGCTTATTATATGGCTATATGTTTACTCACCCAGGCACAAAATTACTATTTATGGGTAGTGAATTTGGACAGTACAATGAATGGAATTTTGAAGAAAGTTTAGACTGGAATTTATTGGAGTTTAAGCCTCATAAAGACATGTTAAACTTTTATAAAGAATTAAACAAATTTTATAAAGCTACGCCAGCCTTATTCGAAAAAGGGTTTTCTGGTGAAGGTTTCGAATGGATAAGTTACGACGACCACTAAAACTGTGTTATATCTTACATTAGAAAAGGATATAGACCAGAAAATAATGTTGTAGTTATATGTAATTTAACACCAACCGTTAGAGAAGGATATCGCATTGGTGTTCCTGTTAAAGGAAAGCTTAAGGAGATATTTAATAGTGACGCTAAAGAGTTTGGTGGTAGTGGTATTTCTAACAAAAAACAAATTACGATTAAGAAAACTCCTTGGAATGGTAAGGATTATTCAGCAGATGTAACATTGGCTCCATTAGCGGTATCCGTTTTTGAATTTAAAGCTTAAAATTATTCGCTATTTATTTTAATGTAAAATGGATGGATAGTTGTTTTTATTGTATTAAAAAACAACAATAAACTTCGGATAAAAAAGACCCTTATTTTTTAATAAAAAGAAACTATGAGGGTCTTTTTAATTTGTTATTTTCGTTGCTTAATATTTTTACCAATCAAATGATATTAAACACCGAACTAGAATATAAAGGAAACCTGTTTCCTTCAAATGTTATAGACTATAAAAAAAATGTAGATGTCCTACATTTTACATCCTCAAATAATGTAATTCTAAAACTTACAGTTCTGCGAGATAGCGTGCTTCGTTTTACTTATACGACTGTTGGTAAATTTGAAAGAGACTTCTCATACGCTATAAATAAAAATGCAAGCCGAGGATATAATCATTTAGAAATTTCAGATGAAAAAGAAAAGTATATAATCACAACCTCTAAGTTAATCTGTCATATACATAAATCAGATTTACGAGTTTTTTTATATGACGCTTTAGATAACAAAATTATTTGCGAGGATGAACTTGGTTTTCATTGGGAAGAGAGTTATGAATTAGGAGGAGACATCGTTAAACTGAGTAAGGCTGCACAAAATGGCGAGAGTTATTTTGGTTTGGGCGATAAAGCAGACCATTTAAATTTAAAAGGCCGACGATATGAAAATTGGGCCACAGACTCTTATGCTTTTGGGAAAAACACCGATCCTATTTATAAAGCTATACCGTTTTATACAGGTTTGCATAATAATAAAGCGTACGGAATTTTCTTTGATAATACATTCAGAACTTTTTTTGATTTTTGTGGCGAACGAAGAAACGTAACTAGTTTTTGGGCTCAAGGAGGTGAAATGAATTATTACTTCTTTTACGGACCTAAAATGCAAGATGTTGTAACCAGTTACACAGATTTAACAGGAACTCCCGAATTACCACCGTTATGGGCTTTAGGGTATCATCAATGTAAATGGAGTTATTATCCAGAATCGAATGTAAAAGAAATAACAGCAAAATTTAGAAAATTAAAAATTCCTTGTGATGCGATTTATTTAGATATTGATTACATGGATGGTTTCCGCTGTTTTACTTGGAATAAAGATTATTTTCCAGATCCTAAACGCATGGTGAAAGAGTTGTCAGATGACGGCTTTAAAACGGTTGTCATTATAGATCCGGGAATAAAAATAGACAAAGAATACAGTGTTTTTAAAGAAGGTTTGGAGAAAGATTATTTCTGTAAACGTGCTGATGGACCTTATATGAAAGGTAAAGTTTGGCCAGGTGAATGTTATTTCCCAGATTTTACAAGACCAGAAGTACGAGAATGGTGGGCTGGTTTATTTAAAGAGCTTATAGAAGATATTGGCGTGAAAGGTGTTTGGAACGATATGAATGAGCCTGCAGTTATGGATGTTCCGGGAAAAACATTCCCTTCAGATGTTCGTCATGATTATGACGGCAATCCATGCAGTCATAATAAAGCGCACAATATTTATGGTATGCAAATGGCCAGAGCAACATATCATGGCTTAAAACGCTTTAATTACCCGAAAAGACCGTTTGTAATTACGCGTTCTGCGTACTCGGGTACCCAGCGTTATACCTCAACTTGGATGGGTGATAATGTTGCCACATGGGAGCATTTACAAATAGCAAATATACAAGCACAACGTTTAGCGCTTTCGGGTTTCTCCTTCGCCGGATCTGATATAGGAGGATTTGCGGAACAACCAAACGGTGAATTGTATGCAAGGTGGATACAATTGGGTGCTTTTCATCCGTTTTGTAGAACACATTCATCGGGAGATCATGGTGAGCAAGAACCTTGGACATTCGACAAAGAGGTTACAAACGTTGTACGTAAGTTTATTGAAATTAGATATCAATTATTACCATATTTATATACAACTTTCTATCAATATTCTCAGGATAATGTACCTATGATTAAATCATTGGTATTGTATGATCAAAATGATCCGCAAACGCATTATAGAACCGATGAATTTATTTTTGGAAATCAAATTTTGGTATGCCCAATAAATGAGCCCAATTCGAAAGGCAGACGCATGTATATTCCTAAAGGTAAGTGGTACAACTATTGGACAAAAAACATTGTTTCTGGAGGAAAAGAAACTTGGGTAGATGCCGATTTAGATAGTATGCCACTGTTTATTAAAGAAGGGGCTATTATTCCTAAATACCCAATTCAACAATATGTTGGGGAAAAAGAAATTAAAGAATTAGCGCTAGATGTTTACTATAAAGACGGCAAAGAAGATTCTGAATTGTATGATGATGCAAATGATGGTTACGATTATAAAAAAGGACGTTATAGTTTAAAGAAATTTAATCTAGCAGGAAATGGAAATAAACTTATTATTCGTATCCATAAACGAGGGAATTATGAAACCACATATGATACTTTTAAAATTAACTTATATGGGCTTCCTTTTAAAGTAAAATCTATAAAAGTGGATAATGAAGATGTGACGTTAGCGTCTGTAAAGTTCTCAAAAAACACATTGGTTGTTACCAAAGAATTTACGAACCTTCAAGTTATTGGGTAATTATTTTCTGGATAACTCAAAAAACAAACCCTTTCAATAAGATTGAAAGGGTTTTTATTTTTTAAACCTTCTCAACATCGAAAGGCTTTCCTAAATAAACCAATTGACAGCCTTCTTCAATCTCGTCAACATCTAAATTATATGATGAAATTATATGAAGTTCCCCTTCGTTGTCCTTAATAAATAATGGAATTATATCTTTATCATTATTTGTTATTTTAATTAAGTCCTCATAATGCTCTTTATCAATTAAATCGATTTCCTGAATAGATGGGTGTCTTCTAGTTAACTCACTTAAGGAATTAAAATCATCAGTTTTAGAAAATAATCCTTCTTTTGGGTTGTTATTTTCATCTAACATTTCTTCGGTTGTAACCAATCGAAAAGATCCATTTTCACCAAATTGTTTACTGAATTTATTGATGGCATATTTATTAATTTCAGAGTTTCCTGTTAATGCCATTAGATAACCAACGTCACTCAATTCGATATTATCCATTAAAGTATCCGAATAAATATTTGTAGTGATTGCTTCTAAATCCAATTCTTTAGCTTTTCTAATATTACTTTCATTACTATCAATAAGAACAACATGCCTACCATGAGTTTCTAGATAATGCCCTAAAAGCCTAGAGACCTTGGATGCACCAATTATTAAAATACCCCCAGATTTAGTTAGAAACACACCAACTATTTTAGCAAATAATCGAGCTGTAGTAGCGTTTAATAATACGGTACCTAAAACAATCATAAAAACTAAGGGTGTTATATACTTAGCATCAACAACACCTTTATCAGCAAGTGTTAGCCCAAATAAGGAAGCGATACCTGCGGCAACTATTCCACGAGGCCCTACCCAACTAATAAACAACTTCTCCTTAAGTTGCAATGTGGATCCATTTGTGCTTAAAAACACCCCTATTGGACGAATAATAAATACAACCAATGCGAATAATATAACAGCGTTCCAATTATATATTAATAAAAGATCTTCCATATTAATATTCGCTGCCAATAGAATGAATAATATAGAAATAAGTAAAACACTTAATGACTCTTTGAAGTATAAAAGCTCCTTTAGATAGGGAGAATTAGAATTTCCTAATACCATTCCCATTACAACAACAGCAAGTAAACCAGACTCGTGAGCAAAAATATCTGATAGAATAAAAACCCCTAAAACAGAAGCTAGTGCAAAAACATTTAGGAGATAATGTGGCACCCATTTTTTATTGATTATAAGGTTTAATGCGTGTGCAAAAGTAAAGCCGAACGTTGAGCCGAATAAAACAATTTTACCAAACTCTATTAAGGCGGTTTTTGTAAACTCACCTCCTGTTCCCACGCTTATAAATTCAAAAACAAGTACTGCAACCAAAGCCCCAATAGGGTCTATTAAAATTCCTTCCCATTTTAAAACAGCAGACACATCTTTTTTTAATGGAATATTTCTTAAAATTGGTGTGATTACCGTTGGGCCTGTAACAATTATTAGTGCAGAAAATAAAAACGATATTTCCCAAGTTAAATTAAACACAAAATGAGCTGCTATAGCGCCTCCAAAAAATGTGACAATAGACCCTACTGTAATAAGCTTTGTTATAACGGGGCCAACATTTTTTATTTCACCCATTTTTAATGTAAGTCCGCCTTCAAAAAGAATAATACTTATTGCAAGTGAGACAAAGTAAAAAAGGCTCTGTCCAGGGAAGAGTCCCTCTTCACCATTCCATATAGGCTCTATCCATTTGGTTCCGTCTTCCGATAAAAATTCAGCCGCAAAAGGACCCACCAACAAACCAATTAAAATTAATGGTAAAATGGCTGGAATTTTAAATTTCCAAGCTACCCATTGAGCTAATATCCCTAAAATTATAATACCTCCTAATTCTAACATAAAAATAAAATCTGATTTTGAAATCACTAAATTAAGTAAAAACTGATGAATTCATGTTTCTAAAAAATGCTATCTTTCCCCTTTTAGCAAAAAATAATAATAAAATTGACTTTAAACCCTTTTAAAAGTATTGGAATTGGTGTAGCATATTCACCAAACTTAAAAGCAAATCTTTTTGAGGCTGCCAGATTATCTGTTTTTTTTGAGTCAAAACTATTTTTAATTCATGTTGGTGAGGAGTCTGAGGATAAAATAAATATGCTTAGTGTTATTCTTAAAAGTTTTGAAAAAGACAAATTGGACTATGAGGTTGTTTTCAAACAAGGGAATCCTGTGGATGTAATATTATCTATTTCAGAAGAAAAAAAAATAGACTTACTAATACTTGGTGCGGTACAACGAGAGCGTTTTTTAAAATATTATGTTGGGTCGATTGCCCGAAAGATTACGCGACAAGCCAATTGTTCTGTATTGTTGTTGATTAAGCCTTCAGTCGAGCGAGTGCCTTGTCAACATATAGTAGTAAATGGCTTGAAAGACCCGAGAACAGAACATACTATAACCTCAGCTTTTTATGTTGCAGAACAATTAAACGCAAAAAAATTAACTATTGTTGAAGAAATAAATAGAGACCAGGCAGAAATAAATGTTGATGATGACAAATCGCTGAGGCGAGCAAACATTATTAAAGAACGAATTAAGTTGAGGGAGAATTCACGAATAAAAGAAATCATCAGTCATATTCCAGAAATCTACACGAAAAATAAAACCATTAAATTACAGCCTATATTTGGTAAAAAAGGATATTCCATAGGGCATTATGCTCAAATTTCGCGTGCCGATTTATTAATAATGAATGCGCCATCCAAAATGACGTTTTGGGATCGATTATTTCCTCATGATATAGAACATATATTAACCGAATTACCAACCGATGTGCTAATTCTTCAATGACTTCGAAAAAAAATAACATAAGAGATTTTTTTAAAGCCATACCGAAAAATATTTTTTCCGGCTTTGTTGTTAGCCTTATAGCTTTGCCATTAGGGTTGGGTCTAGCAATGGCGAGTGATGCACCTCCAATTTCTGGAGTTATAGCCGCTATAGTGGGCGGTGTTGTAGTGTCTGTTTTTGGCGGTAGCCATGTAACAATAGCGGGACCTGGAAATGGTTTGGTAGGTGTGTTATTAATTGCAATTACAACATTGGGTCTTGAAACTGCTTATGTGGCAATTATGTTCTCTGGAATATTGCTTTTATTATTAGGGTTTTTTAGGATGGGGGCACTGGCAGATTTCTTTCCTTCTTCAGCAATACAAGGGATGTTGGCCGCAATAGGGTTAATAATTTTAGGAAAGCAGTTTCATATAATGTTAGCTCATAAAATATCTAGAGAGAATACTGTTGATTATCTTATGGAAATCCCTCAAACCATCAATGATGCATTTCACTATGGTACAGATGGTTTAATTTATGCAGCTCTTGCAGGCGTTTTAAGTTTGGCTATTATGGCCTTTTATTCAAAAATTAGAAACAAATATTTGCAGTTAATTCCTGCCCCAATGTGGATTGTCATATTATCAATTGGTTTTAGTTATTATTTTGAAATTGGATTACATGAACCTAATCCTATAGCCAAAGAATATATGATTTCTGGAATTCCTTCAATTCATGAAATTATAGCAGATTTACCTTTGCCTAATTTTAATGGAATCTGGAGTCTATCATTCTGGGGTAGTGTGTTGGCATTAACGCTAATTTCGAGTATCGAGTCCCTTTTAAGCATAAAAGCTGTTGATAAACTAGACCCTGAAAAACGCCGGTCAAACGTAAATAAAGATTTAAAAGCATTGGGGCTTGCAACAGTAGGAAGTGGATTGTTAGGAGGCTTAAATGTTGTAACCGTAATTGCTCGTAGTTCGGTAAATGTTAATAACGGCGCAACTAATCGATCATCCAATTTTTTCCATGCTACTTTTTTAATATTATTTATTGTTTTTTTTAGCACCCAATTAACTCGAATTCCGTTGCCTGCATTAATGGCTATTTTAGTATATACAGGCTATAAATTGGCATCACCAAAAATCATCACGCAAGTATTTTCAATTGGGAAAGAGCAGCTAATAATATTTTTTGTTACCCTTACTTTTACACTTAAAATAGGATTAATATCAGGTATTATATTAGGTGTTATTTCAACATTTATCATCCATATCATTATAAACAAAAGCGCTGGGTTGTTTCTACGAAATGTTTTAAAACCAAATGTTTTAATGTACAAAGAGCAGGACGGTAAGAATAATTTTTATGTAAGCATAAAGCATTTTTGTAGTTTTTTAAATTACTTCCGGTTAAAGCAACGTTTGGATGCAATTCCCGAAAATCAAGATGTTATTGTTGATTTTTCGATGTGTGAATTTGTTGATGATACGGTTTTGGAAAATATGAATAGTTATCAAGAATTATTTGCTAAACGAGGTGGGCATTTTGATGTTATAGGATTAGATATGCATGACACTGATACTAAACACCCGTTTGCTTCTAGGCGCCTTTTACCAGTACCAAAAATCATAAAAAACAGCCTCACTAGGCGCCAAACAAGTATGGAAAGTTTGGCCGAGAACTATAATTTAAATTATAGTTCGAAAAAACAAAAAAAGATATCGTTTTTAAATAGTTTCTTGTTTTTTAACACCAAGCATATTAATCATATTTATAACGAATTTTCACAAAAAGAAACTGGTATAAAATTATTTGATATTGAATTTTCTGAAGGTGAATTTATTGCAAAAGAAGTAATTAGAACAACGATGCTTTATATAGATTTAAATTTAGAAATTCCCGAATTTACTTTAGATAGAGAGGGTTTTTTAGAAAGGGTTTATGCCTTTGCAGGATATAAAGATATTCAAATAAAAAATCACGACGATTTTTCCAAACGCTTTTATTTATTGGGCGAAAATGAAGCTGGGATTATAAAGTTTTTTAATGATGATATAACGCGTTTTTTTGAAAGCAACCCGTACTATCATGTTGAGTCTAATGGAGATGCCTTGTTGGTTTTTGGAAAAGAACGCCTTGCGAGCACTAAAGAAATAAAAACGCTTTTTGATTTTGGCAAACGACTAAAACAAGTCATTTCATCCCATTAATTAAATATTCAAAATAAAAATCATAATATATTCTTAACGCTTTTAAGGATTAATATTAGATTCATTAATTTTACATCCCTATGAATTTATACCCTATTAACGCAGGAAACCTCAAGCTAGATGGAGGCGCTATGTTTGGAGTGGTTCCAAAATCATTATGGCATAAAACTAACCCTGCCGATTCTAACAATATGATTGATATAGCAACCCGTTGCTTACTAATAGAGGAAGGCGATAGGCTTATATTAATTGACAATGGCATGGGCAACAAACAATCTGATAAGTTTTTTGGATATTATCATCCATGGGGGAATTTTAGTTTGGATGAATCCCTTAAATCATACGGGTTTCATCGTAATGATATCACCGATGTTTTTATGACTCATTTGCATTTCGATCATTGTGGTGGTAGTATTCAGTGGAATAAAAATAAAACCGGCTATGAAACTGCTTTTAAAAATGCACATTTTTGGAGCAATAAAGACCACTGGCAATGGGCCACGCAGCCAAATAGGCGGGAAAAAGCATCCTTTTTGAAAGAAAACATTATACCTATAGAGGAAAGTGGGCAATTAAAATTTACCACAGTACCAGAAGGCGATATACTTAAAAATTCTGAGCTAGGGTTTGATATTTTTTTCGCAAATGGGCACACTGATAAACAAATGATTCCACTAATTAACTTTAAAGGTATAACTATTGCTTTTATGGCCGATTTATTACCAACCGTTGGGCATTTACCATTACCGTATGTAATGGGTTACGACACCAGGCCGCTTTTAACTTTGGATGAAAAAGAAAAATTTCTTAATATGGCGGCCGAAAATAATTTCCATTTGTTTTTAGAACATGATGCACACAATGAAATTATAACAGTAAAAAAAACCCAAAAAGGAGTTAGGTTAAATAATATTTTTACAACTCAAGATATATTCAATTAAATTTAAAAACGACTAATTCAAATAGCAAAAATGAAAACGATTAAATTATTATTAGCATCCATTTTTATAGCAACCCTAATTACTAGCTGTGGTAGTGGCGCTGCAATTATTTCAACACCTGTTGAAAACATAGATTCATCTCCTTTAAAAGTTTCTGAACTGACTGAATCGGAAAAACATAACTGGGGACATTTAGACTTAGTAAAAGATACTATTCCTGGCATGAGTGTTAACAAAGCATATGCTGAAATTATAAAGAACAAAAAAGGAAATACGATTGTTGTAGCCGTAATTGATACAGGAATTGATATTGACCACGAAGATTTAAACGACGTTATTTGGACCAATTCAAAAGAAATTCCAAACAACGGAAAAGATGATGATAACAATGGTTATGTAGATGATATACATGGATGGAATTTTTTAGGTGATGGTTATCATGAGCAATTAGAATTTGTTAGAATTTTAGCTACCGGAGACACAAGTAACCCTTATTATGAAAGGGCTAAAGCAGAATACGATACCGAATACCAAAAATGGCTGGGTAGAAAAACTCAATATGATCAAATATATCAGCAAATAACAAATGCTGATGAAGTGCTTGTAAAACAC
>NZ_JABDMV010000119.1 GCF_013001275.1 Flaviramulus sp. | reverse complement strand
TATATAAAGTGCTCTATGAAGGAAACAATGTTAATGATGCTTTTAGAGGGTTACTCAAAATTGAAAGTGGCTCTGAGCAAGAACCAGGCTAGAATTCTTTTTTTATAAACTCGAACTCAATTACAATTGAGAATAACATTTTCTATCGCCAGAAAAAGTACGTGTAGCCCAATAAATTGATGCAACAATGTTGTACAAATTAGATGCTTTCTATGTCAAACTAAAATAAATTTTAATGAATAAACAAGTATTATTAGCAAAACGACCAGATGGATTACCAACACTTTCAACATGGAAATTTGAAGAAAATAAAATCCCAGAGCCCCAAGAAGGAGAAGTACTTATTAAGCAGCACTATATTTCGTTAGACCCAGCTATGCGTGGCTGGATGCGCGAGGGTAAATCTTATATTCCACCGGTGGCGATAAACGATGTGATGCGCGCTGGTACTGTTGGTGAAGTTATTAAAGCAAACAATAATCCTAAATTTAAGGAGGGAGATTTCCTTTCCGGTTGGGGTGGTGTTCAACAATATACGGTAACTAATGGCGATGGTTATTTCAAAATAGATCCAAACAAAGCACCGTTGCCAAAATATTTAGGTATTATTGGTATGCCTGGAATGACAGCCTATTTCGGAATTTTAAAGGTTGGAGAACTTAAAGAAGAGGACGTTGTTTTAGTATCTGGAGCAGCTGGTGCCGTAGGTAGTTTGGTTGGTCAAATAGCAAAAATTAAAGGATGTCGAGTTATTGGAATCGCTGGCGGAAAAGATAAATGCGATTATTTGGTTAACGAACTTGGCTTCGATTCTGCTATTGATTATAAAAACGAGAATGTAAATTCTAGCTTAAATCAACATTGTCCAGACGGAATTGACGTATTTTTTGATAATGTAGGAGGAGACATTTTAGATGCAGCTTTATCAAATTTAAGAATGCACGCTCGTATTGTTATTTGCGGTGCGATATCACAATATAACACTACATCTAAGCCAAAAGGACCAAGTAACTATTTATCTCTTTTAGTAAACAGGGCTACTATGAAAGGTATGGTGGTTTTTGATTTTGCAGAACACTATCCTGAAGCGATAGCATCATATTCAAAATGGCTTGGAGAAGGTAAAATAAAAAGTAAAGAAGATATTTATGAAGGTATTGAAAATTTCCATGACACCTTTTTACGCCTTTTTAGTGGGGAAAAACTTGGAAAACTAGTTTTAAAAGTTTTAGAATAAAACAATAACTATATATGAGTAAAGCATCATTTATAAAAGAATTATCTCTTCCTGCAATTGCGGCGCCTATGTTTTTAATTTCAGGACCCCAATTGGTTATAGAGTGTTGTAAGAATGGAATTGTAGGAACATTTCCAGCATTAAATCAACGAACTTCTGAGGGATTTGAAGAATGGTTAATTGAGATTAAAACGGAACTTTCAAAATTTGAAAAAGAAACAGGCAAGAAGGCAGCGCCTTTTGGTGTTAACCTTATCGTTCATAAAACAAACCCGAGGTTACAAGCAGATTTAGAATTATGTGTAAAGCACAAAGTACCATTAATTATAACCTCATTAGGTGCCGTTTCAGAATTGGTAAATACGATACATGGCTATGGGGGCTTAGTTTTTCATGATGTAATTAAAAAACGTCATGCAGAAAAAGCTTCTGAAGCTGGCGTTGACGGATTAATATTAGTGGCAGCAGGTGCTGGCGGACATGCAGGTACCATAAATCCTATGCCCTTAATTCAAGAGATTAAATCGTTTTATAAGAAGACTATATTGCTTGCTGGTTGTATTAGTACAGGAAGAGACATTGCATCGGCCTTACAAATGGGTGCAGATTTAGCATATATGGGCACTCGTTTTATTAATACGGAAGAAAGCAAAGCACCCAAAGCTTATAGAGACATGATTATAGCATGCAGCGCAAGTGATATTGTTTATACGGCATCTGTTTCAGGCGTAGCTGCGAACTTTTTGGGTCCAAGTTTAAAAGCTATGGGAATTACTGAAGATTTGCTTGCAAGTAAAGTTAAAGTGGATTTTGGAGAAGAATTAACAGCAAAAAAAGACGAAGCAAAAGCATGGGCAACCATTTGGTCCGCGGGTCAAGGTGTTACAACCATTAATAATTCGCCTAGTGTGAGCGATTTAGTTTCGGATTTAAAAACTGAATTTAAAACGGTTATTTTGGAGCAGTATAAATTATTAGAAACATATAAATTATAATTTAACTTATTATTTAATATATAAAAAAACGAGCTAGTTTAAACTAACTCGTTTTTTGTTGTTTAACTTTTTCACTATAAGTTAAAATTTAAAAAATTTAGGATTAATATACGTTTTTTAATCGCTTACGCAACCTCACCTAATTTTGTTTCAACTTTCTTGTTTGGAGTTTTAACTTCAAATTGATTTGAAGTATTTTTTTCGCCTCCAGCTTTTAAAGCTTTGTCGCCCGCAAAAAATGTTTTATGATCATCACCAAGATCTGATCCTGCCATTCTTTGATGTTTAACACAAGAAACACCTTTTCGAATTTCTTGTCTTTGAACGCCTTTAACATAGGCTAACATGCCTTCTTTCCCATAATAACCCTCTGTTAAGTTGTTCATATTAAGCGCAGTTGTATGATATGTTGGCAATGTAATTAAATGATGAAAAATTCCAGCTTCTCTTGCCGCATCCGCTTGGAATTTTCTAATTTTCATATCAGCACGAAATGATAATTCCGAGCTATCATATTGCACATCCATTAAATTATTTCTATCATAAGCTGTCATGTTTTCACCTTCATTAAGCATTTCTTCAAATACTTGATTACGGAAACTTAATGTCCAGTTAAAAGATGGCGAATTATTATAAGCCAATTTAGCATTAGGAACCACTTGTTTTATCCTGTTTACCATATGAGCTATTTGCTTAATATTGGGAGTTGGCGTTTCTATCCAAAGTAGATCTGCCCCATTTTGAAGACTCGTTATACAATCTAAGACAACTCTATCAATATTTGATCCTTCTTTAAATTTATACAACCCATTTGGAAGTCTTACTGGTCTCACCAATTTGCCGTCTCTCTTAATTAAAACATCGTCTTCTTTTGCATCTTCTATTGCTATCTCATCTGCATCAACAAATGCTAAATATTGAGATGCTAAATCTCCTGGTTTTTGACTTACTGGGAGCTTTTGGGTAAGTCCAGCCCCCTCAGAATCGGTTCGTGCAACAATAATTCCATCATCAATACCCAATTCTAAAAATGCATATCTCACGGCATTTAATTTTGCTATAAAATCTTCATGTGGTACAGTAACTTTTCCGTCTTGATGGCCACATTGTTTGGCGTCTGATACTTGATTTTCAATTTGAATGGCACAAGCTCCAGCCTGAATCATCTTTTTTGCCAATAGATACGTAGCCTCTTCATTTCCGAAGCCAGCGTCAATATCTGCTATAATGGGAACTATATGGGTTTCAAAATTATCAATTCGATCTTGCACATCTTCGCCATTTTCAAGTCTTCTAAATAAATCATTCAATTCAATAGCATCTGCCTGACGTAAAAAGTCATAAATCTCTTCTATAAGTGCAGGAACGGCTGTTTTTTCGTGCATAGATTGATCTGGTAATGGTCCAAATTCAGAACGTAATGCCGCTACCATCCATCCAGAGAGATATAGATATCTTTTACTAGTTGTTTTATGATGTTTTTTAACAGCAATCATATTTTGTTGTGCAATAAACCCATGCCAGCAACCTAGCGATTGCGTATAGTTTGATGAGTCAGCATCGTAAGCCGCCATATCTTCGCGCATTATACCGGCGGTATATTTAGCGATATCTAAACCAGTTTTAAAACGATTTTGAGCTACCATTCTTGCAGCATTATTAGTGTTAATTGAATTCCAAGTACTTCCGTACTTCATTTTTAAATTTCTAATAGCTTCTAAAGCTGAGCCGTAATTAGATTGTGGTAAATTTTTCATAATTTTGTTTTACATTAATTATTATTATTAATTTAAATCCTGTTGATTGTTGCCGCAGTCGCAGGATTGTTTTTTTAAATATATTTATACGCCGGAAGCGTTAAAAATTCTTCAAATTTTTCTGATAGCACTAATTTATCAAACAGGTCTATAGCCAGTTTAAACTTGGTGTTTTTAATAGAGTCTTCTCCAATTTCTTTAATAATTTTTTCTACTTCATCGTTTAATAAGGAATTGTATAATACTATATTAAATTGGCGCCCATCCTCTAGTGTTACTTTGTTTTTTAGCCATTGCCATACTTGCGTTCTTGATATTTCTGCAGTTGCTGCATCTTCCATTAAATTGTAAAGAGCTACAGCTCCATGACCTCTTAACCAGGCTTCAGTGTAAAGAATACCCACATTAATGTTTTTTCTAATACCAGCTTCTGTTACAGTACCTAATGGTAATTCAACCAAATCTTGTTCTGTAATATTTATATCATCACGAGTAATATGCAATTGGTTTGGACCTGGCATATGTTTGTTGAATTCCTTTAATGCCACTTCAACTAAAGCTGGATGTGCTACCCAAGTACCATCATGCCCATTTTTAACTTCCCGTTCTTTGTCTTTTCTAACTTTTTCAAGTGCGATAGCATTTGCTTTGGGATCATTTTTAATAGGGATTTGTGCTGCCATACCACCTATTGCTAAAATGCCTCTTTTGTGACAACGTTGTATTACGAGTTTAGAATACGCATCCATGAAAGGTGTCGTCATGGTTACTTGATCGCGATTCGGAACGACAAAATTAGGATGATTTCTAAATTTTTTTATATAAGAAAAAATGTAATCCCAACGTCCGCAATTTAACCCAACAATATGGTCTTTAAGCTGGTAAATTATTTCATCCAGTTGATAACTAGCAGTAATAGTTTCAATTAAAACTGTTGCTTTAAATGTTCCTTTAGAAACATTTAGATAATCTTCAGCAAAGGTAAATACTTCATTCCACCAACGAGCTTCTAAATAATGTTCGAGCTTTGGAAGGTAGAAATATGGCGCTGTTCCATTTTCTTGTAATGCTTTTGTATTATGAAATACGTATAAACCAAAATCAACTAAACTACCAGAGGCTTCTTCATTATTAATTAAAATATGTCTTTCGTTTAAATGTAGTCCTCTTGGTCTCACAAGTAAAACAGCAGTTTGAGGATGAAGCTTGTATGTTTTATTTTTTTTATTATCTATTAATAAAATGGTTTTGTTATTAGCATCAATTAAGTTTTGTTGGCCTTCAATAGAATTGTTCCATGTAGGTGCATTACTATCTTCTAAATCAGCCATGAATGTTTTAGCTCCAGAATTTAGAGCATTAATAATCATTTTTCTGTCTACAGGCCCTGTAATTTCAACACGTCTATCTTGTAAGTCTTCCGGAATATTACCTGCGGTCCAATTACTATCTCTAATATCTTTTGTTTCTTTTGGGAATTCTGGAAAATTACCACCGTCAAAAACGTCTTGTTGTTTTCTTCGACTATTTAATAGCTGTAATCGTTGTTTATTAAATTTTTCATGTAGGCTAGATAAAAAATTTAAAGCCTCCTCCGTTAAAATATCCGGATAGTAATTAGTAACGTCTTTTGAAAAAGTAATTGTCTGTGTTTTTAATAGCGTGTTTTCCATGGTATTATAGTTTTATGAGACAATGATAAAACAAATATTTCAATAAAACAAGCGAACGTTCGCTAAAACGATAAAGTTCACATAATTTAGATTATTCGCAAATTATGTTATCTTTGATTTTAATTATGGAAGAAAATTATATTAAACTCATTTTTGGCTTAAAGTTGAAGCAAATACGTACGGAAAAGAATTTATCCTTGTTTGGGTTATCTAAACTTTCAGGGTTATCAAAGTCGTATTTAAATGAAATTGAAAATGGAAAAAAATACCCTAAACCTGATAAAATTGCCATACTTTCAGAAAAATTAGATGTACCATACGACCAAATGGTTTCATTAAAATTAGACAAAAACTTGGCTCCAATTGGCGATTTGTTACGCTCTAAAATATTAAAGGAAATACCATTAGAACTATTCGGAATTAAGGAAAGTAATTTAATTGATATTGTTGCGAATGCACCTGCTAAAGTAAATGCCTTTATTAGTACGGTTATTAAAATTGCCCAGCATTATAATTTTGGTAGAGAGAGTTTTTTCCTGGCATC
>NZ_JABDMV010000041.1 GCF_013001275.1 Flaviramulus sp. | reverse complement strand
TTCCTGGTTTCTCAAAGCGTTTATTTGAAACCTTATCTCAAGAAAAAATAAACGTAATTTTAATTACGCAAGCATCATCAGAACATTCGATATGTTTGGGAATTGATAATAAAGATGCAAACAGTGCACAAGAAGTAATAGACGCTACCTTTGAAAACGAAATTGCATTGCACAAGATAGACCCAATTATTGTAGAAAATGGTTTGTCTATTATTGCTTTAGTTGGTGATAATATGAAAAACCATCAAGGAATAAGCGGTAAAATGTTTAGCACTTTAGGTAAAAATAACATAAACATTAGAGCCATTGCGCAAGGAGCCTCCGAGAAAAACATATCGGCGGTTATAGACGAAAATGATGTAAAAAAGGCATTAAATACGCTTCACGAACAGTTTTTTGAATTGAAAACAAAACAGTTAAATGTATTTATAACTGGAGTGGGAAACGTTGGCGAACGGTTAGTTGAGCAAATAAAGCAACAAAAGAAATATTTAAAAGACAATTTAAAAATAAATCTTCGTGTTGCGGGATTATCTAATTCTAGAAAAATGATTTTTAGTGCAGATGGTATTAATCTAAAAAACTGGAAGGAATTATTAGCAGATGGCGAAACGGCTTCACTTGCAGGTTTTTTTGAAAAAACAAAGGCTCTAAATTTAAGAAATAGCATTTTTGTAGATATTACTGCAAATAACGATGTTGCTAATTTATACGCTGACTATTTACGTCAAAGTATAGGTGTTGTTGCTTGTAATAAAATTGCATGCTCAAGTGATTTTGACAATTACAAATTATTAAAGCGTTTATCATTAAAATACAACGCTCCTTATTTGTTCGAAACGAATGTTGGTGCAGGATTACCTATTATTGATACGTTAAATAATTTAATTGCCTCTGGAGATAAAATAACGTCGATACAAGCTGTATTATCAGGTAGTTTAAACTTTGTGTTTAACAACTTTAATGATAAAACCAAGTTTTATGATGTTGTTAAACAAGCGGCCGCAGAAGGATATACAGAACCAGACCCAAGAATTGATTTAAGTGGTGTAGATGTAGCAAGAAAAATTCTAATACTCGCCAGAGAAAGTGGTGTAGAAATGAATTTAGAGGATATAAAAAACACCTCGTTTTTAAGTCAATCAGGATTAAAAAGTGAATCTGTTAAAGATTTTTATCAAACATTAATTGATGATGAAAGTCATTATCAAAGTTTATATACTTCTGCAAAGAAAAATAACTGTCAATTAAAATATGTCGCGCAATTTAATAATGGCAATGCAAGTGTTGGTTTACAAGAAATTCCTGCAGGTCATCCTTTTTATAATCTAGAAGGAAAAGATAATATTGTAATGTTTTACACTCAACGATACCCAGAACAACCTATGATAATAAAAGGCGCTGGAGCAGGAGCTGATGTAACGGCATCTGGACTGTTTGCTGATATTATTAGAATTGGAAACGAATAAGATATGAATGAAATCAGAATATTTTCACCGGCAACTGTAGCTAATGTATCCTGTGGTTTTGATGTTTTAGGGTTCTGTTTAAATACCGTTGGTGATGAGATGGTAATTCGAAAAACTAATAAAAAAGGAATTCATATTACTAAAATTGAAGGCTTTGATTTGCCATATGAAACAGAGTTGAATGTGGCAGGGGTTTCTGCTTTGGCCATGTACAAAACACTTGAAGTAGAATTTGGTTTTGAAATTGAAATTTACAAGAAAGTAAAACCAGGTAGCGGAATTGGAAGTAGTGCCGCAAGTGCTGTAGGAAGTGTTTTTGGAATGAATGAGTTAATGGGAAGACCCTTCAATAAAACTCAACTTACGGAATTTGCTATAAAAGGTGAAGCCATAGCGAGCAAATGTGAACATGCTGATAATCTTGCGCCTGCTATATTTGGTGGATTCACTTTGGTTAAAAGCATCGCTCCATTAGAAATATTGGAAATTCCTTCACCTGAAGATTTATATGCCACAATTATACATCCTCAAATTGAAGTAAAAACCTCGGAGGCAAGAGCAATTTTACCTAAAGAAGTTCCCTTAAATGATGCCATTATGCAATGGGCAAATTTTGGCAGTTTAATTCATGCATTGCACACTAGTAATTATGATTTAATAAAAAATTCGTTGCACGATGTGATTGTGGAACCATATAGAAGCCAATTGATTCCTTATTTTAATGAGGTGAAAAATGAAGCTCTTATTGCGGGTAGTTTAGGCTGTGGAATTTCAGGATCAGGACCCTCAATATTTACATTAAACAAAGGAATTGAAATGGCTAAAAATGTGAAAGTTGCAATGGAAAACATTTATTCGAAAACAAATATTAAATATGACATTATTGTGTCGAAAATCAATAAGGAAGGTATAAAGATTTTGAAACCGTAAATATGAATTATTACTCATTAAATAAAAAAGCTAAATCTGAATCTTTTAGAAATGCAGTAATCAAAGGCTTAGCACCTGATAAAGGTTTGTATTTTCCAGAAAGCATTACTCCTTTACCTAGTTCCTTCTGGGATAACTTAGACAATCTATCAAATTCTGAAATCGCATACGAAGCCATAAAACAATTCGTGTTTCCAGAAATACCAGAAAATGTTTTAAAATCAATTGTTGCTGAGACATTATCGTTTGATTTTCCATTGGTCCCATTAAATGATAATATTTCATCATTAGAGTTATTTCATGGTCCTACAATGGCATTTAAAGATGTTGGCGCACGTTTTATGGCGCGTTGCTTAGGTTATTTTAATGAAAACAACACGAATGAAGTAACTGTATTAGTGGCTACTTCGGGTGATACCGGAGGCGCGGTTGCCAACGGTTTTTTGGGTGTAAAAGGCGTCAATGTGGTTATACTCTACCCTAGCGGGAAAGTAAGTGATATTCAAGAGAAGCAACTAACAACTTTAGGTCAGAATATAAAAGCTTTGGAGGTTGATGGCACATTTGATGATTGTCAGGCCATGGTTAAAACTGCTTTTTTAGACACCGATTTAACAAGCCATATGCAATTAACATCTGCTAATTCTATAAACGTAGCACGATGGCTTCCACAATTATTCTATTTTATATTTGCTTACAAGCAACTACATAATCAACATAAAAATATTGTATTTTCTGTACCTAGTGGAAATTTTGGTAATATTTGTGCAGGTATGATGGCTCAACAATTAGGTTTACCAATAGAGCATTTTGTAGCTTCAAATAACGAAAACAACGTGGTAACCAGATTTTTGTTAACCCAATTATACCAGCCGAAACCATCTGTACAAACAATAAGCAATGCGATGGACGTTGGTTCACCAAGTAATTTTATACGCATCCAAGAAATTTACAAAAACAACTTTGAATCCTTAAAAGAAAACTTATCCTCTTATAGTTTTTCAGATAAGGAAACAAGGGAAGCGCTGCTAGAAATATATAACAATTACAATTATGTTGCAGATCCGCATGGAGCCGTAGGTTATTTAGGCTGCAAATCTTATTTGGATCAAAACCCCAATGCACATTGTGTATTTCTAGAAACAGCACATCCTACTAAATTTTTAAATGTTGTTGAAGATATTATTAACGAAGAACAACCATTACCAAAACAAATTCAATCTGTTATGGGCAAACAAAAAGTTTCTGTTAAAATTTCAACTTATGAAGATTTAAAAGGATTTTTACTAAACTAAAAATAAAGAACCCCAATTGATTGGTTTGATGTTTTTCAAATTCTTTACCCTTGTTTTCTAAATGTAATCTTGAAAATATCAAGAACGCATTTGTTTTTTTTATTACTTAAAGTTGTAGGTGATTCAAAGGCTTATTTAGGATCTATGCTTTTAAATTATTGCCATTTATTATTTTAGAGGTGATATGGAACTTGGTGTCTTTGTACTTTGTATTAGAAGTAAAAAAAGTAAACTCTTGAATTTTTAAGAAAAATAAGCGACATTAGTAAACTAATTAAATAACTAACTAATTTAGTGGAAGTCAGAGACCACTTAAAAAAACGAATTGTTTCTTGATTGCAACGTAAATCGAGACAATATAAAAACACAAATCATGTCTGATCAAAAAGTATTTGTAGCAAGTGATGAAAGTAAAGCAAAAGCAAAACAATTAAGATTATTTGCAATACTATCTTGGATTGTGGCAATCGCACTTCAAATTTTCGCCATTTTCAAATTAATTACCAACGAAACTATGGTGTGGCTAATTGTTGTAATTGTAGTAATTCTGGCATTAGCAATAGGCGCCTCGGTGATGTGGAAAAAAGCAAACCGATTAGATCCAGCTTCTGAAAAAGATAAAGTAAAATTCTTTATACAAAATCAACTTGGTGCGATAATGGGCGTATTGGCTTTTTTGCCTTTAGTGATTTTGATTTTTACAAATAAAAATATTGATGGCAAAACAAAAGGCATTGCTGGTTCGATTGCTGTTGTTGCCATGTTAGTTGCTGGGATTTCAGGAGTTGACTTTAATCCACCATCAGTAGAAAAATATACAAAGGAAATTAATGAGCAAACTGCAACTTTAAAAAAAATAAATTTAAATAATGATTTAGTTTATTGGAGTAGCGCAGGAAATAAATATCATATTTATGAAGACTGCTATCATATTGCAAATAGAAAAATTAAATCAAGCGGTACTGTAAAGGAATCTTTTGAAAAAAAAGGTATTTCAGAATTATGTAAAACTTGTGAAAAGAAGGCTATGGCTGCAAATAATATTACAGAATAGCTCTAATACTTTTAAATATAATTGCTAAATTCTTGAATCTAGCATTTATAATTACTAATGAGGAAATTTATATTTTTAATAATGCTATTATTTTTGTTTGCTTGTAAAGAAGAGCACAAAAAGTTAGGTTATAAGAAGTCAATTTCGAATTCGCAAGACATTGTATTTGTAACCAATAGGAATGGAAACCCTGAAATTTATTTAATGGATATAAATGGGGAGAATTTAAGAAACCTAACAAATCATGATTCAATAGACTATAGTCCTTCTTGGTCGTCAAATGGAAATGAGATATTTTTTTATTCTAATAGAGATGGGAATCCTGAAATTTATAAAATAAAACCTGATGGTAGTAATTTGGAACGACTAACAAACCATCCTTCGAATGACGTGTTACCTAACCCTTCTCCAGATGGCAGATCAATTGTTTTTAATAGCAACCGAGATACCTTAAATAGAAATATCTATGTTATGGACAGCGATGGATCAAACGTTAAACATCTTACTCTAAATTCGTTTTATGAGGAAAGTCCAGATTGGTCGCCCGATGGTCGAGAAATTATATTTACTAGGCAATTACGAGATCCAAATGATACAAGTCATGCCGCAAATGGAGAAATACACATAATGAATGCAGACGGAAGCAATATAAGACGCCTTACGTTTAAAGATGGATACGATTCCGGAGCTGCTTTTTCATCAGACGGTAAAAAAATTGCATTTTATGGAAGCCATAATAATTTATGGGATTTATATATTATGGATTCTGATGGAAGTAATTTATATAATTTAACACAAGATTCTACAGAATGCTATTCACCCAATTGGTCACCAAATAACGATTGGCTGGTTTATACTGCTGGTTCGAAAGGAAATTATAATATTTGGAAAATAAATATTCAAACCAAAGAACGAGTTCAGTTAACTAACACTAAAGGCAGAAATGAAGGTCCTGCATGGAAAAAATAACTTAATGACCAACAAAGCTTATGCATTCTTATTTAGACATTATTATTTTTAAACCATTATCATTTCGTCATGTGTACTAAGGCGTCTCCTTGATTAACAATTGAAGATTCATTAGTACAAATTATATAACCAGAATAAGGTGCTTTTACTTCTTTTTCAAAGTCTCCAAATGGTCCGGAAATACTTCCAATAACTTCCCCCTTTTTAATAAAAGTTCCTGTTTCAGCTTGCGGATGATACATTCCCGAATATCTTGCACGAATCCAAGAAGTTTTCTCAATGAGCATTGGTTTAGCTTTAATACTTGGGCTAAAGTTTTCAAGCTCATTGCTAAAATCTCTTATACCTAAATGGCTCATTACTTTTAAAGCTCCTGCAATACCAATATCCGCAACTTTATTATTTAACGATAATGATTTTCCACCTTCAAAAAGTAACACTTTTTTTCCTTTTTTGACACAAGCATCTCTAAATGACTTATCTCTATTTTTAGATTTCAGAATGAATGGAGCTCCAAAAACTTTAGCAAGTTCTAAGGTTTCTTTATCATCATTAATTCGTACTTGCGAAACATTAAAGCGTTCTCTACCTCCGGTATGATAATCAATACAATAATCTACATGCGGAACAATTTCAGTCATCAAATGGTAAGCAAATCTACTAGCTAAAGACCCTCTTTTACTACCAGGAAATACTCGGTTTAGGTCTCTTCCATCTGGAAACTCTCTTGTCTGATTTAAAAAACCAAAAATATTTACAATAGGAATACAAATGATAGTCCCACAAGTTGGTTTATTGAATTTTTTTGAAACAATTTGTCGGACAATTTCAACACCATTAAACTCATCACCATGAATTCCTCCTGTAATTAATATACAAGGACCATCCTTTTTAGCGCGTTCAATAATAATTGGAACTTCAATTTTTGTTCTTGTATGAAGTTTAGCAATATCTAAATTTAATTGAATGCCTTTACCTTTAGATACTGCTTTTCCTAATATTTCAATATTTTTATTCTGCGTTTCTTTCAACATATTTTATAATACTGGTTGCAATATCTTTACCTGTAGCTACTTCAATTCCTTCTAATCCTGGAGATGAATTAACCTCTAGAATAAGTGGACCACGTGATGACTGTAATAAATCTACACCTGCTATACCTAATCCCATACATTTAGCAGCCTTTAACGCTGCATTTTCTTCTTCATCTGTTAATTGAATTACGTTGGCACTCCCTCCACGATGTAAATTAGACCTAAATTCGCCTTCTTTACCTTGTCTTTTCATAGCTCCTACAACAATCCCATCAACAATAAACACTCTTATATCAGCACCTTTAGCTTCTTTTATAAATTCTTGTACAATCACTCGGGCTTGTAGTCCATTAAATGCTTCTAATATAGATTCGGCAGAATTTTTATTATCTGCAAGCACTACTCCTAAACCTTGTGTGCCTTCTAATAATTTTATAACCAATGGAGCGCCACCTACCGCATCTATAATTTGACTCACATCTTTTGAATAATTACTAAATACAGTTTTTGGTAAGCCTAAACCAGCTCTCGATAATATTTGAAGACTTCGCAATTTATCACGAGATCTTACTAATGCTTGCGATTCAGTTGCACTAAAAATCTTCATCATTTCAAATTGTCTCACAACTGCAGTTCCATAAAAAGTAATGGATGCTCCAATTCTTGGAATTACACCATCAATATTAGTGATTTCTTTTCCTTTGTAAATAATAGTCGGTTTCTTTTTCTCAATGACTAGATTACATTTGGCATGATCGACTATTATCATTTCATGACCTTTTTTTTCACCAGCTTCGATTAGACGTTTAGTAGAATACAAGTTTGGGTTTTGTGATAGAATTACAATTCTCATAGTTTAGTTTTTAATTTTTGTTTATAAAAGTGAACTGAATATTAAATAAAATAGACAGGCAAGCTGACATTAAACTAGCCGAAAAAAACAAACAACTTATTGTTTAATTTCTGATTAGCTTCATTTAATGTTTAAATGATTTTCGGATAGATTACTTTAGCCGTCAGCAGCTATTAAATTCTATTTTATGTTTTGTTTTGATATAGTTTCTGAGCAATGAAATTTTATTGCTTTTAGGGAAGTAAAATTTCGGTTTGTAGCAATTTAATCATTTTTTCAATAACTTTTGTATTACTCTAGTAGTTTTTTTTACAAAGAGAAAATATTTTCCAATTTGCCTTATTTTAAAAAAAATTCCACAATTTTTTCAACCCTGATTTTTCATTTCTCGAAAGCTATTTCTATAAAATTTCAATACATTTGTTGCGTATAATTTTTAACCTAAATGTGAATGAAAAACACTGCACTAACGAAAACGCACGAAGCGCTTGGAGCCAAAATGGTACCTTTTGCGGGGTTTAATATGCCAGTACAATACGAAGGTATAAATATAGAGCACGAAACCGTTAGAAATGCTGTGGGTGTTTTTGATGTTTCGCACATGGGTGAGTTCTTAATTGATGGTGAAAATGCTTTGGAGTTAATACAGAAAGTATCAAGTAATGATGCTTCTAAATTAACAATTGGAAAAGCTCAATATAGCTGTTTACCAAATGATGATGGAGGCATTGTTGACGACTTAATCATTTATAAATTAAAAGAAGACCAATATTTGCTGGTTGTAAATGCTAGTAATATTGAAAAAGATTGGAATTGGATTGTCTCCAAAAACAATGTTGGTGCAAATATGCGTGATTTAAGCGATGATTACTCTTTACTCGCTATTCAAGGTCCAAAAGCAATTGAAGGAATGCAGAGTTTAACAAGTCATGATTTATCAGCCATAAAATTCTACAATTTTGTTGTTGGCGATTTTGCTGGAATCGAACATGTTATAATTTCAGCAACAGGTTACACTGGAAGCGGTGGATTTGAAATTTATTGTAAAAACAACGAGGTAAAACAAGTTTGGGAAAAGGTATTGGAAGCTGGTTCAAATTTTGGAATAAAACCTGTTGGCTTAGCCGCTCGTGATACTTTGCGTTTAGAAATGGGTTATTGCCTTTACGGTAATGATATTGATGATACTACTTCGCCTATTGAAGCCGGATTAGGATGGATAACAAAATTCACAAAAGAGTTTACAAACTCTGAAGCTTTAAAAGCTGAAAAAGAGCGCGGACCAGAACGCAAACTAATTGCTTTTGAATTGAATGAACGTGGCATTCCACGACAAGGATACGATATTGTTGATGGAAATGGAAATAAAATAGGTGTTGTTACTTCTGGCACCATGAGTCCATCACTCGGGATAGGAATTGGCTTGGGTTATGTGCCTACAATTTTTTCAGAAGTGGGCAGTAAAATAAACGTACAAATTCGGAAAAATGCCATACCAGCTACTGTAGTGAAATTACCTTTTTATAAAAACTAATATGCCTGATTTTCAAGCCATATTGGAAACAATTTATCAAGATGCATTAAAAGCACATGACAAGGGAGTTGTGGCATCTTACATTCCTGAACTTGCTAAGATTGATAAAAGTAATTTTGGGATTTGCTTAATAACTTCTGAAGGAAAGGAATATGGTATTGGCGATTATAAAAAGCCCTTTTCTATACAAAGTATTTCAAAAGTTTTAGCGCTTTCAAAAGCGATGTCTTTAATTGGTGAAGCTATTTGGGAACGAATTGATGTTGAACCAAGTGGAAATCCATTCAATTTTTTATCGTTGTTGGAAATTGAAAATGGTATTCCTAGAAACCCTTTAATTAATTCAGGAGCTATTGTTATTGCCGATATTTTAGTGTCAAATTTAAATAACCCAAAAGCAGATTTCTTAAAATACGTGAGAGATTTGACAGGAGATGATACTATTAACTATAATAAAGAAGTAGCAAAATCAGAAAAAAACACTGGTTTTAAAAACTATGCTTCAGCAAATCTTTTAAAATCATTCAAAAATTTAAATAATAGTATTGATGATGTTTTAGACTTTTATTTTCATCAATGCTCGTTAGAAATGAATTGCAACCAACTTTCAAAGGCGTTTTATTTATTTGCGAACAACGGTAAATGTTTGCAAAACAAATTACATATAACTGACAGACAAGTAAAACGTATAAATGCTTTAATGCTTACATGTGGGTTTTATGATGAAGCTGGTGAGTTTGCATTTGAGGTTGGACTTCCTGGGAAAAGTGGCGTTGGTGGCGGTATTGTAGCGTTACTACCTGATGAATTTGTTATTTCAACTTGGTCGCCGGGACTAAACAAAAAAGGAAATTCAAAATTAGGGATGCTCGCCTTAGCAGAATTTACGACCATGACAAAACAATCTATATTTTAAAAATTCTTCTACGTGAGGATTGATATATGCAAAAGAAAGAAGATAAACACAAAATATTAATTTTAGGAGCTAGCGGCTTTTTGGGTGGAGCCACTTATAAAGAACTCTGCTCCTATTTTAGAACGTTTGGAACCTATAAGACTAGTGATAAAACTCTTGAAAGTAACCATCACTTCTTTCAATTTAATCATGAAGAAGATGATATTCATGAAATTTTAGATATCATAAAACCATCCGTTATTATTTCTGCCATACGTGGCGATTTTTCAAAGCAAATTATATTACATCAACATTTAGCTGAATATATTTATTTAAAAAAAATTAAGCTTATTTTCTTATCTTCTTCCAACGTTTTTGATGCTTACAGTAAATATCCAAGTTACGAGCAAGACAAAACTTATAGCAATAGTGTTTATGGGCATTTTAAAATAAAAATAGAAAATATACTTTTACGCTTACCAAAAAAGCAAATTGCTATTTTAAGATTACCAATGGTTTTTGGCTCTCAATCTCCAAGAGTTCAAGAAATACTTGAGCAAATAAATAGTAAAGAACCTATTGAAGTATTCCCTAACTTGATTATGAATGTAACCACTGATAAAAAAGTTACGCAACAAATACATTACATTTTAAATAGAAATAAATGGGGTGTTTTTCATTTAGGAAGCACTGATTTAGTGCATCATGATGATTTTATAAAAGAGATTGTAAAGACTATGGAATTGGAAAAAGAAGCTATTTATAAACGTGTGTACACTACTAACGACGATAGATATTTAGCAGTTTTACCTAAGCACAATATGCTACCCAAAAATTTAAACATAGTAAGTCAAGACATTTTAAATGAATTGAAAATATAATTGACTTTTTTGCAGTAATTAAGTAAATTGAAACAAATTAAAATTCTTTTAAAAAATGGAAAAACTTTCAGAACTTGATATCGAGAAAAAACTATTACGTTTCCCAGATTGGGAATACTATGATAATGCGTTACATGCAGAATTTGAATTTGAGAACTTTAAAGACTGTTTTAGCGCCATGAGCAGAATCGCTTTTGAATGTGAAGCCTTAAATCATCATCCAAACTGGTCAAATGTTTACAATGTGCTCACTATTTCATTGTCATCACATGACGTTGATGGCGTATCCAATAGAGATTTTAAGTTAGCCGAAGCTATTGAAAACATTGTGGAACCAGACGAAGAATAATTTGCAATTGCCCTCAAGGTTTTTACCTTTGTGCGATTAAAATTTAAATAATACTATTATGGGAAGAGCTTTTGAATTTAGGAAAGCAAGAAAAATGAAACGCTGGTCTGCCATGAGTAAGGCCTTTACTCGCATAGGTAAAGATATAGTAATGGCGGTAAAAGAAGGCGGCCCCGACCCAGATAGTAACTCGCGTTTAAGAGCCGTTATACAAAATGCCAAGGCCGTAAACATGCCAAAGGATAATGTAGAGCGCGCCATTAAAAAAGCAAGTGAAAAAGGTCAAGGCGATTATAAAGAAGTTGTTTTTGAAGGGTATGCGCCTCATGGCATTGCAGTTTTAGTCGAAACAGCTACCGATAACAATACAAGAACCGTAGCAAACGTTCGTAGCTATTTTAACAAATGTGATGGCAGTTTAGGCACTTCTGGTTCCGTAGTTTTTATGTTTGACCATACTTGTAATTTTAGAATAAATGCAGAAGACTTAGACCCGGAAGAAATAGAGTTAGAATTTATTGATTTTGGTGCTGAAGAAGTTTTTGCGGACGATGATGGGATTTTAATTTATGCCCCATTTGAAAGTTTTGGTGCCATACAATCAGAATTAGAATCTAGAGAAATTGAAATTTTGTCTTCAGGATTTGAACGTATTCCACAAGTTACCAAGCAACTAACACCAGAGCAAGCTGAAGATGTTGAAAAACTTTTAGAAAAACTAGAGGAAGATGACGACGTGCAAAACGTTTACCATACCATGGAAGAAAGCACAGACTAACTATATTTAGTATTAAATAAAAAACGAGAGCAAACAGCTCTCGTTTTTTATTTTATTTATTCTTTACATAAATTAGTTTAAAACGCCCATTGGTTTGATCGCGCTGTTCCATAATAAATTGAGGCAACGATTTAAAAAGTGGCGTTAACTTAGCAAAACCAAAGTTCCTTGAATCAAAATTAGGTTGTTTTTTAAGTATTAACGACCCAACATCACCCAAAAAGGCCCATCCGTCATCATCGGCAGCATCATCAACTGAATTTTTAAGTAATTTTATAACTTTTGGGGTTATGTTATATAAGTTTTCTTTTTTATGTTTTCTGCCTTTTTCATCTTTTTCAACATCATCATCATCTGCAAGAATTTCTAAATAAATAAATTTATCACAGGCTACAATAAACGGGTTAGGAGTTTTTTTCTCACCCATTCCGTAAACTACCATAGCTGCTTCTCTCAAGCGCGTTGCTAATTTTGTGAAATCACTATCCGAGGATACTAAACAAAACCCATTCACTTTTTCAGAATACAAAATATCCATCGCATCAATAATCATTGCGGAATCTGTTGCGTTTTTTCCAGTCGTATAACCGTATTGTTGAATTGGCGTTATGGCATTTTCAAGTAACACATTTTTCCATTTAGATAAATGTGGTTTTGTCCAATCGCCATAAATTCTTTTTATAGTTGGCGTTCCGTACTTCGCAATCTCTTCCATCATTTCAGAAATGTATTTTGATGGGATATTATCGCCATCAATAAGCACTGCTATTTTTGTATCTTTTATCATATGCGATAAAGATAAAGAATTATAAATGAGCGTAAAAAATAACCCTCCTAAATATTTTAACTTTTCTTTTTAGTAATAAGCTTAAGATTATATATATTTTTACGCCGACTAATTTAAATAACTGGGTATATTCCTAAAATTGTTAACTAATACTATGATATTTCAAAAAACTACAATTAAAAGAGCTTCAATTTTATTGACAGCTTTCTTTTTTTTAACGGCTTTTAATATAGAAGCTCAAAGTAAGAGAAAGAAGAAAAAGAAAGATGAAACAGAAGTTTTAGCAACTCCTCCAGAGAAAAAATCAAAAGAAAAAACCATTGGTGAACTTATAAAATCAAGTAAAGAAATTGATGGTTTATTTAAAATCTACCAAGATACTATTTCAGGGTCTTTACAAATGATATTAACGGACGATCAACTTAACAAAGACTATATTTATTTCCATCAAATAGGAGATGGCGTTATGGATGCAGGGCGCATAAATAGAGGCTCTTACAGAGGGTCAAAAGTTTTTTCTGTCGAAAAATATTTTGATAAAATTGAATTTGTTACACAAAACACATCATTTTATTTCGATCCAGATAATCCTATTTCAAAATCTAAGGATGCTAATATAAGTAAAGGAATTATGGCTAGCTTAAAAATTGAAGCAAGCGATACTAAAAATGGGCTTTACTTAATAAAAGCTGATGATTTGTTTTTAAAAGAAACCTTTTCGCAAATAAAGCCAGCATCAAGACCAGGGTCCTCGCCTACCGCTTTTAAATTGGGAAGTTTAGATAAAGGGAAAACTAAAATTAATAACATTAAAAACTACCCTGAAAACACGAATTTAGAAGTAGAATATGTTTATTCCTCACCTTCAGTTTTAAATGGCGGTTCGAATGCTGTTTCCGATGGTAGAAATGTGAGTATTAAAGTTTTTCATAGTTTAATTGCGATGCCTGAAAACGATTACGCACCACGATTTGATGACCCCAGAGTTGGCTATTTTACCACACAAGTTACAGATCAAACCTCAACCAGTTCAACACCATATCGCGATTTAATCAATAGATGGCATTTAAAAAAGAAGAACCCGGAATTAGCTATATCTGAGCCTGTAAAACCCATTACTTGGTGGATGGAAAATTCAACACCTATAGAATGGCGAGAAACTATTAAAAATGCTGTTTTAGAATGGAATAAGGCATTTGAAAAGGCAGGCTTTAAAAAGGCGATTGTAGTTAAACAACAACCAGATGACGCAGATTGGGACGCAGGAGATATAAGATACAATGTATTAAGATGGACTGCTTCTCCAGAACCTCCTTTTGGTGGTTATGGTCCAAGTATGAAAAACCCAAGAACAGGTGAGATTTTCGGAGCTGATATTATGCTGGAATACGTACATTTTACAAATAGAGTTTTTTATGATAAAGTATTCGAATTAGCTTCAAATAATTATAAGGATACTTCAGATTTTGATGATTCCTTGTTTTGTAGTTTAGGTCATGAAATACACGAAGAGATGTTATTTGCAAATGCTGTAGTGAGTGCAACCGGAGCGTCAGATCTAGAAATGGAGCGAATCAAAAAAGAATCCATGACAGCTTTGATAATGCATGAAATTGGACACACATTAGGCTTAAATCATAATATGAAGGCCAGTCAATTATTTTCGCCAGAACAATTAAATGATGCTGAATTCATTAAAGGTAAATGTTTAACAGCATCGGTTATGGATTATGCTGCATTAAATATAACTCGAGATAGAAGCAAGCAAGGACAGTATGACGACGCCACAGTTGGACCATATGATAATTGGGCGATTCAGTTGGGTTATAAACCATTTAAATCTGATACAGAAAGACAAGCACTTTTGAATGAATCTACAAAACCAGAACATATTTTTGGTAATGATGCGGATGACATGCGCTCTGCTGGAAAAGCAATTGATCCTCGTGTAAACGTTTCAGATCAGTCTAACGATCAAATAAAATGGGCAATTGATAGAATTGGTTTATCAGATGATTTAATGAGAGATGCAAAAAATAGATTTACAAAAACAGGTGAGTCTTATCAAGAATTAAGGCGAGTTTATTATTTATTAAGTGGACAGAAAGGCTCTGCAGCTAATACAATATCTAGATTTATAGGTGGTGTGTATGTTGATCGTGCTATGGCAGGACAAGAAGGAGGAACTAAACCTTATACACCCGTGAGTTTAATTGACCAAAAAAGAGCCATGAATGCGCTAAACAAATACATTTTTGCGCCCAATGCATTTGATGCTCCCAACGATTTATATAACTATTTAGCAATGCAGCGTAGAGGCTTCAATTTTAGAACTCCAGAGGATCCAAAAATTCATTCTCAAGTTTTAGGGTATCAAAAAAATGTATTAAAGCACCTTTTACATTATAATACCTTACAAAGAATTACAGATTCTGAGTTATATGGTAATCAGTATAAATTATCAACATTTATGACCGATTTGAATCAATCAATTTTCAAACAGGATATTTACAGCAATGTAAACTCTTTTAGACAAAATCTTCAATTAGAATATACAAACATGCTAATTGATATTTTAACAGGTAAGTCACAAGATAAATTTACTAATAGTGCAAAATCTATGGCATTATATAATTTAAAAGCGATTAGAACAATGGCAACTCCCTCAGGGAATATTGCTTCCAGAGCACATAAACAACATTTACGAACTCTAATTGATAATGCTTTAAAAGAGATAAAATAAGTATATAGATTGAATAAGAAAATAAAAAAGCTACTTCGTTACGAAGTAGCTTTTGTTGATTAATAGCTGATGTTTCTTTTTAGGAACAAATAATTGTTTACTTTATGTTTCATTTGCTATACTTTAAATACGGCAATTTTTGTGCCATGGTTTTCTATACTAGAAAAAATTATGAATATTCTGGAATTTTACCTTTTACGCCTTCAAAAAAACTATACATATACTTGAAATCTGCTTCTACATCATCAGTTGGATAAAAAGGTTCTGAAATTTTATTTTGTTTGTTTTGAAAGTCTAGTGTAAACATTATGATAGGAACTTTCGCTTGTTTAGCGATATAGTAAAATCCTGATCGCCATTCTTTTACTTTTTTTCTTGTTCCCTCAGGAGCTAAAGTCATTCTAAATTCATCGTGTTGTTCAAATAATTTAGCAATTGCCTCCACATTATTTTCATTAGATTGTCTATTAATTGGTGCGCCACCAACAGATCGTAAAAACCATCCTAATGGAAATACAAACAATTCCTTTTTACCCACAAAATTTGTTTTAATATTTACTACGGAACGTAACAAAATACCAATATAGAAATCATGCCAACTCGTGTGAGGAACCGCAATAATAACTGCTTTTTTAATTTTATCTTTTGAGAAATTGGTGTTACCTATAACTTGCCAACCTAACACTTTAAAATAAATAAATTTAGCGAGCCATTGCATATCACATTTTTTTATAAAGTTCTTTTAATTTTTTAGGAGTCATAATTTTTTTCCAATTATTTCCTAAAGCATTTTCCCAAAGTGGCTCTAAGCCCAATGCTATATTAATCATAGTATTAAAATCGTCGTCATTTAAATCTGCACATACTCTTTTTGGCAAAGTAATATTATGCTTTGCTTTCATTTGTTTGAATAACTTCACACCTTCTGGATAAAACTCTTCCAATTGATTAAACACAATACAATTCCCTATACCGTGTTTGGTACCTAATAAATAAGATAAACCATAACTCATAGCATGAGCAACACCAACCTGCGAGTACGCGATACTCATGCCTCCATGCCACGAAGCCATCATTAATTTTTCTTGACTTTCAATATTGGAATGATTGTCCTCTAAAAATACTTCCTTACATAAATTCAATGCCATTTTTCCGTAGCTTTCACTAAAGGCATTTAAATAAGTTCCTGTTAATGATTCAATACAGTGAATAAAGCAATCCATACCAGTATAAAACCATTGATTCTTAGGCACATCTTTTGTAAGTTCAGAATCTAAAATAACTTGATCGAAAGGTGTATAGTCCGAATTAATTCCTAATTTTTTATCCGGGCCCGTTAATACTGTAGTTCTTGACACTTCTGCTCCTGTTCCAGATATAGTTGGGATACCAACATGATAAACGGCAGCATTTTTTACTAAATCCCATCCTTGGTAATCTTTTGCATCCCCTTTATTGGTGAGCATGATAGAAACCGCTTTGGCTAAATCTAAAAGCGTTCCTCCTCCAATGCCTATTATACCGGACGGATGTTCTTTAGATGTTACTATAATATCTTCTACTAGTTTATCAACTTGTGAGGTTTTAGGCTCTTCGTTTGCTGAAATAAAGATTATACGATCGTTATAAGACAATTGTATTCTTGAAGTTAACCAAGAATTATTCTTAAAAACATCATCTATTAAAAAAATAAATGGTGCGTTTCTACTCAATCGCTTTGGGGCTAAAATCTCGTTTAATTGATTAAAACTACCTCTACCAAAAATTACTCTTGGCACCATTGGAAAGTTCTTATAGCTCATTTAATATATTTCGTTTTCAAAAGTTAAAAATACCATTATTTTAAATTCTATGTGTTTAAATTGTATTGAAATTTTTCTACAAAATCTCCTACATGAGATCCATCAACCAAAGCATGATTAACATTTATTGAAACATTCATTATTAATTCATTTCCCAAATTAGTAGCTTTACTAAATGCTAATTTAGGTACAGAATCTATAACACCCGAAACGGGTTCTTTATGTCCTGAAAAATTTAACCATGGCATGGCAGAACAATGAATACAATCCAATCCGTTTTTAGGAGGAAATAAATTTGTTGAATTTTTAATTCGCTTTTTTTCGGCTTCAACATTTTCAATAAACTTGTTCAAGTTTTTATCGTAATCTATAAAAGAAAACCCGAATGTACCATCATCTCTCATTATCGTAGGCGAAGTATGTATCACCTTATATTCTACAATAAAATCATCTAAAATTCTATATTTAAAATTATCAACTTCATTTATTGCTTGCATACAGGCGTGTAAATATGTCGCAAAAAAACTTATTTTATTTTCTTTTGAAAATTTATAGGCTTTGGTAACATTTAGAGGAACAGTTACTGCAAAATAGGGGTCTTTTAACTTTATAAAATGCTCAAAATGCTGTTTTCTATTCCAATTATTTAAATCGATTGTCCTCAAATTAATCAAGTATTTTTAGTAAATCTGTTAAGCTTTTTATGGTTTTGTATGCCTTCCCGTTGGTTTCCTTTTTAGTTACTTGCTCATGTGCCCAAGTGGTATGAAATGGAATGTGTATGGCATGTGCTTTTATATTTACAAGTGGTAATACATCAGATTTTAATGAATTACCTATCATTAAAAACTCCGATGGATTAATATCTAAATGATTAAGCAATTTAGAATAATTAGCTTCCTTTTTGTCACTCAAAACTTCAATATGATGGAAATAATCGGTTAACCCCGATTTTTCTAACTTTCGTTCTTGATCTAATAAATCGCCTTTCGTTGCGAGTATAAGCTTGTATTTATTTGATAAAGTTTGTAAAACTTCTTGAACACCATCAAGTAAATCTACAGGTTTATCTAGCATGTTTTTTCCAATATTTAATATGGCTTCAATAGTTTTTGCAGATACATTATAATTTGATATTTCTAATGCAGATTCTACCATTGATAAAGTAAAAGCTTTTACACCATAACCATAAATATCTAGGTTACTAATTTCTTTTTTAAAAAGCTCTTGGTCAATTTTATTAATCGTTTCGTAATCGGATAATAATTTACCAAATTCAATTTCAGCCTCTCTAAAATAGGTTTCGTTTACCCAAAGTGTATCATCGGCGTCAAATCCGATAACTTTTATGTTACTATAATTTATTTCCATAGTTTTTTTGCACGTTCTAAATCTTCTGGAGTGTCAATTTCAACACCTTCAACATCGGTTTCAACCATCTTTATTCGTTTACCATATTCTAAATAACGAATACATTCAATTTTTTCAGAAGCCTCCAAAGGCAACATTGGTAATTTATAAAAATCTAAAATGGCCTGTTTTCTAAAAGCGTAAACCCCTTTGTGTTTAAAATATTTAACACCTGCAGTCGTATCTCTTGGAAACGGAATTGGGCTGCGCGAAAAATAAAGTGCAAAATTTGATCTATCAACAATCACCTTCACCGTATTGGGGTTGTTTATTTCATCTTTATCTGAAATATGTACCATAAGTGATGCTAAGTCAACTTCTTTTTTGGCATCATTTTTAAAAACATCAATCAGTTTAGCCAATGATTCTCTATCTGTAAAAGGCTCATCTCCCTGAACATTTATTACAATATCAATATCCAAATGCTCAACAGCTTCAGCTATTCTATCGCTTCCACAATCGTGTTCTTTTTTACTCATTAATGCTTTACCTCCATTATTTATAATTTCATCATAAATAATTTCGCTATCGGTTACAACAAAAACGTCATCAAATAAATTTGTTGCTACAGTTGCCTCGTAAGTTCTAAGAATTACAGTTTTGCCACTTAGGTCTTGCATGAGTTTTCCTGGGAAACGCGATGCACTATAACGCGCAGGAATCATTGAGATTATTTTCACAGAGTTAGGTTTATTTCTATTTCAAAAATAATATAAATATTATTGCTTTTAGGTTTTGGGAGCTTTAAACTTTTTATAGACTCTGAATATGATAAACAAAATAATAATAACTAATATTATTGCTAAAATTGGTAGGAATATTGAAACAATAGACATCACCAAAGATGTTCCTGTTTCAATTGTGGAAACTATGGGGTTACCAACTCCTCCTGTTGTTACCGTGGATGCTAATCGTGTGGCACTTGATGTACTTGAAATAGACGCCGCGGTACCGCCACCTGCTATAATTGCTAACGACCAAGTTATAACTGGGCTTAAATCTGCCACCACAGATAGCATAATAGCTGTGCCTGCCAATGCAGCCAAAGGAACAGAGATAGTATCTAATAAATTATCTATATAAGGAATAAAATAGGCGAATATCTCTATTATAGTAGCTACGGTTAAAGTGATTAACGCAGCAGAGCTACCTATCCATTGCCATGATTCATTAAGTTGCCATACATCAAAATATGATGCTAAACTTAATGCAAATAGTGGTAAAAAAATTCTAAAACCAACCGACGCTGATAACCCAATACCCAGACAAATACTAATTATTGTTTCTATTGTCATTATAAAATTTAAAAATATTTAAGATTCAAAAAAATCATCATTAAAGCCAATAAGATACAATTTTTCTTTAGCTCGAGTTATCGCGGTATATAACCACCGTAAATAGTCTTTATTAACTCCATTTGGTAAATAAGGTTGCTCAACAAATACCGTTTGCCATTGCCCACCTTGAGATTTGTGACATGTTATGGCATAGGAAAATTTTACTTGCAAGGCATTAAAATGTTTGTTGCCTTTTACTTTTAAAAACTTTTTGTAATTACTTGTTTCATTTTCATAATCTAGCATCACTTCTTGATACAATTTATTGGAGTCTTCATAAGGCAACGAAGGTGTTTCAGCGTCTATTGTATCTAAAAGCAAAACCGTTTCAAATGGTCGCATTTTTGGATAATCCACCATTCTCACTTTAACTTCAGCGAAACGAAAACCATAAAGTTCCGTAATACTAAAAATTTCTAGCACCTCAATAATATCACCATTTGCTATAAAACCAGCTTCTGTAGTTGGTTTTATCCAAAAATAATTGTTTTTCACAACCATTAAATAATCTCCAGTTGTTAATTCATTTTCATTAAACAGAATTCTATTTCTAATTTGTTGATTATATAAGTTAGCGCGTTTATTGCTTCTAACGATTATTGCAGTTTCTTCTTTTCCTAAATCGCTATATGAATCATTTATGGCATCCATAATTTCATAGCCATCAACTAATCGAATAATATCTTTAAAATCACTTAAATCAAACTTAAACGAATCATGAATTGTGCCTGATAAAGCCTCTCTTAATACTGTAGCGTTTGCAAGTATCCCAGAGTCTTGTTCTTGCCTTACAACTTCATCCAGCTCCATCTTGGTCACCTGCTTGTTATAATTTAAAGCAAGTGTGTTTTCATTTAATGCTGGACTTAAATCTAGTTTTACTGGAGGTAATTGTGCTGTATCACCTATTAAAAGTAATTTACATTGATGCCCCGAATAAACATATTGCATTAAATCATCCAGTAACGAACCATTTTCAAAAATCTTAGATTCTCCCGGTGTATCAGGAATCATAGAAGCTTCATCAACTATAAAAATGGTGTTTTTATGTTTATTGGGTTGCAAAACAAATTTAACACCGCCACTTTTTTCTTTTTTAGGAAAATATATTTTTTTATGAATTGTAAACGCTTCTTTACCAGAATAATTAGATATTACTTTGGCTGCTCTGCCCGTTGGTGCCATTAAAACTGCGCTTTTTTTAGCTTTCCATAAATTAGTTACAATACAACCTATAATTGTTGTTTTACCAGTACCAGCATACCCTTTAAGTAAATAAAGCGCCTTGGAATCCTTACTAAAAATAAATTCTGACAACTGTTGTAAAACAATATTTTGTCTAATAGTGGGATTGAAGGGAAACTGTTGTTTTATAAGTGAATAGAATTCGGATGAAGTCATATAAATATGGAGCTTTTAAAAAATTATTCAAATATAGAAATGATTTTTACTCGCTTTGGTTTTTACGATTAAAAAAAATTGTAGATTTGCTAAATACCATTAATAACTTTTTAATAAAAACGAACTATGTTAACATTTATTCTTATTGCAGTAGCAGTGATACTAGTTACAATTGGCTTGGTTAAGTTAGTTGATAAAATTTTACCTCCAAAGTTTAAGCCTTTTTTAAGCATAGCGCTATGGTTATTAATTGCCTTCTTAGGTTATCAGACATACATGTCTATATACGAACCTATTCAATTTAATAAAACAAAAAACAAAAGGTACGCAGAAGTTATTAAAAGTTTAAAAGATATTAGGGATGCACAACTTGCACATAGACAGGTAACAGGAAAGTTTTCTGATAATTTTGATAATTTAATAAAGTTTGTTGACACGGCAGAATATACTATTACTCAACGTCGTGACTCAAGTATTATAGACGAAGTATTAACAAAAACTTACGGTGTAGATACTTATAAATCTATAGTAGTAATTGATACTTTAGGATTTGAATCTGTAAAAGATTCTTTATTCAAAAGTTCCGATCGTTACAAAACTATGATGAATGTACCAGGAACTGATGCTACATTTAAATTACAAGCAGGAGTTCTTGAGCAAAACAGTTTTAAAATACCTGTATTTGAGGCCTCAGTTACTAAAAACGTACTTTTAGCCGATCAGAATAAAGATCTTGTAGCTCAAGAAAATCAAGTAGTATCGGTTGACGGTGTTAATGGTGATAAATTAAAAGTGGGCTCGATGGATGAAGTCAATACTAACGGAAACTGGCCAAAAACATATGGCTCTGCAGAATAAAAATTCGAGTAAACCAATCAATTTAGAATTGTCCATTCAAATAAGTTTGAGTGGACTTTCTTTTTGTATACTAAATCGAGATTCAAATACCATAACATACTTAAAGGAAAAACCGTTTGAAAAAAACCTCAATCCCATAGAAGCATTAGATGTGTTAAAAGAGCATTTTAATGATGTAATTGTGTTTAATAATGAATTCTCCAAGGTTACTATAATTCACGATAACGACTTATCTGCATTGGTTCCAAAACCATTATTTAATGAAGATTGTTTAGCAGATTATTTAAAATTCAATTCGAAAATACTTAAATCAGATTTTATAACCTTCGATAATATTTTAATAAATGATAGCGTGAATGTATACGTACCATATGTTAACTTCAATAATTTTATTTACGAAAAATTTGGATCGTTCACCTATAAACATATTTCAACTATTTTAATTGAAGAAATTCTAAGTGTTGAAAAAAATAATGAAGATTCCCGAATATACGTAAATGTAAGCAGCAATCATTTTGAAACTATGGCTGTAAAAAATTCTAAATTAGTACTCTACAATTCTTTTAATTATTCATCCAAAGAAGATTTTATATACTTCATACTTTTTACCGCAGAACAATTAAACTTAAATCCGGAATCGTTAGATTTAGTTTTAATTGGAGAAATTTCCAAAAATGACGAGTTATACAATATAGCTTATAAATATATTAGAAATATAAGATTCGGTAACAGAAATGATTCTTATAAATTTGATCAGAAACCAAATTCTGAATATTCAAATTTTACATTAATAAAAAGTTTTTAATGCGCATTATATCAGGTAAATATAAAAGCAGAAAAATTGTTGCTCCAAAGAATTTGCCCGTAAGGCCAACTACTGATATGGCGAAAGAGTCCTTATTCAATATTTTAAACAACCTTTATTATCTTGATGATATTTCAGTTTTAGATTTGTTTGCCGGTACCGGAAATATAAGTTACGAATTTGCATCAAGAGGAACAGAACAAATCATAGCTGTGGATCAAGATTTTGGATGTATTAAATTTATAAATCAGACAGCCGAAAGTTTTGAAATGCCCATTCAAACTATAAAAAGTGACGTATTTAAGTTTTTAGAAAAATCAACTATAAAATCAAATGTTATTTTTGCAGATCCACCTTATAGCTTTACCAATGAGCAATTTGCTAAAATCCCAAACTTAGTTTTTAGTAATAATTTATTGTTGGACGATGGCTTATTAATCATAGAACACTCAAAGCATACTGACTTATCAAGTATTTCAAATTTTAGTTATTCAAAAAGTTACGGAGGTAATATGTTTAGTTTTTTTGAAATAGCATAATTTCATTTTTATTTTTACAATTCGCTTTTTTTCAGTACTTTAGTATTCTTCCTAAGAGCCCCCGGCTCTATTTTAACTTATCTCTAAAAAACATTATTGTTTTAATCTTCTGTTTATGGTTTAATTTAAATATTAACCTTTAAAACCATAAAAACAATGAAAAAACTTTTTTTATTTGGACTAGCAGTGATCATGTTCGCGGCTTGCCAAAACAAACCGCAACGTTATTTTGCTGAATCAGCAGAAATAAACACGCTAAAAGCAGGTATAGCAGCTTACGAAGCAGGCGATTGGGACCAATGGACAGGTCATTTTGCCGATACTGCTAAAATTTTTGTTAATTCACCAGACCCATTAACAATTGCAGAAAGAGTAGAAGGTTTAAAAGCAATGACTAGCGCTATGGCTTCTTATGGATTTAATCATGACAAAGAATACATTGAAATGGTTTTAGATAAAGACGATGAAACATGGGTGTATTACTGGGCAATGCATAAAGGAACTCTTGCCGCTAACAATAAAGAATTAGCAATTCCTGTACATTTAGCTGTGCAATTTGTAGATGGCAAAATTGTAGAAGAACATGTGTATTTTGATGGAACTGCAATGAATGCTGAATTCGCAGCTCTGGCCGCTGCAACAGAAGCCGCTGAAGCTACTGAATAATCAATTAACCAACCAAAATTATTTGATATGAGAACAATTAAAACAACCTTATTACTAGTCTTATTATTGTGTTTTACGTTTAATTTTAGTCAAGCACAAAAAAGGTACACGGTTCATCAAGACAATGTGAAACCGTCAATGCTCATGCAATATGAAGCTGCTGCGAAAAAATTTAATGAAGCTTGTAAAACGCATAATATACAAACCTCTTGGTTAACCGTTTCTACAAACGATTTAAAATACATGTACATAACACCATTCGAGAATTTCGCCGATTTAGATAAAAACCATTTTACAGATATGGCTAAAGCCATGGGTGATGATTTTGGTAAAATGTTTGAAGAATTTGATAAATGTTATGACTCGCATATCAATTACAATATCAGAATGGTAGAAGATTTATCGTATATGCCAGAAGGAATAACCATAACACAAGAAGGGCAAGATTATCGTAAATTTTTCTATATATATTTCACTCCAGCAAACGCGGCTAAAATGCGTGAAGGCATGAAAGCAGTAAAAGAATTGTATGCCGCTAAAGGGTCTAAGGAATATTATCGAGTTTACAGAAATGGTTTTGGCACTCAAGAAGAATTTTATTTAGTCGCAGTTTCTTCAAAAGATGAAATTGATGGTGCCACAAGGGCTAAAACTAATGATGAGGTTTTAGGTCCAGATAAATGGGACACGTTTAGTAAGGTTATGAATCATGCCAGTAGATTTGAAGAATTTTCTGGGCAAATCCGTAGAGACTTATCGTATAATCCTAACAAAGAGTAATTATCTGCCTACCTATTTTAACCAAAAAACCTTCTTGAAATTTCAAGAAGGTTTTTTTTATGATTAAGCAAATCTATAAGCCGAATTCTGTATGTCCTGAACTTGTTTTAGGATCTCCCAATTCAAATTCAAAACATCCTTATCATTTATCTGAGTGCATTGTTACCAATACACTTTAGCTGCCTACCCTCCAGCATCAAGCGTGCCGCTCTCAAGCACTGGTTTACATGACATTGCACCACACAGAGTTTACCTGGTTTCACTACAGCATTACCTGTACATACTTTCTGTTGCACTTTTCCTAGCCTCACGACTGGTGGTTATTAACCACTATGTTGCACTTTGGTGTTCGGACTTTCCTCCATTCATTCTCATGAACAGCGATAAGGCGATTTACTTATTGGCAAAAGTACATAAATTGTTAATAACTACTTTTAATTTTCATCAGCATTATACGTAATTTTAAGTTGAATTTTTAACTTTGTTCTTCAAGAAAACTCAATGGAGCATTTTGTAGTATCTGCAAGAAAATATAGGCCACAATCATTTAACGATGTTGTGGGCCAGCAAGCTATTACAAACACATTGTTAAATGCCATTGATAATAATCATTTAGCTCAGGCATTATTATTTACAGGGCCTCGTGGTGTTGGTAAAACAACTTGTGCACGTATTTTGGCAAAAATGATAAATAGTGATGAAAACACTAGCGTAAATGAAGATTTCGCTTTTAATATTTTCGAGCTTGATGCCGCATCAAATAACGGCGTAGACCAAATAAGAGAATTAACAGATCAAGTTAGAATACCTCCCCAAGTTGGTAAATACAAAGTGTATATTATTGATGAGGTACACATGCTCTCTCAAGCGGCGTTCAATGCCTTTTTAAAGACTTTAGAAGAACCACCAAAACATTGTATATTTATTTTAGCAACTACCGAGAAGCATAAAATTATTCCAACGATTTTATCACGTTGTCAAATTTTTGATTTTAAACGCATAAGTGTTAAGGATGCTAAAGAGTACTTAAAATATATAGCAAAAGAGCAAGGTGTTACTGCCGATGATGATGCGCTACATATAATTGCACAAAAGGCCGATGGCGCCATGCGAGATGCATTATCAATATTTGACAGAGTTGTAAGTTTTTCTGGTAAAAATTTAACTAGAGAAGCCGTTACCGAAAACTTAAATGTGTTAGACTATGACACGTATTTTACAAGCACAGATTTAATTTTAGGAAATAAAATTCCGGAATTATTAATTCAATTTAACAATACCCTTTCAAAAGGATTTGATGGCCACCATTTTATTTCAGGTTTGGCGTCGCATTTTAGAGACTTATTGGTGAGTAAAACACCCGAAACTATAGATTTACTCGAAGTTGGAGAACAAACCAAGGAGAAGTACTTAAAACAATCAAAAGAAGCCTCACAGGAATTCTTAATGCAAGGAATTAGTTTAGCTAACGATTGCGACCTAAAATATAAAACGAGTAAAAATCAGCGCTTACTTGTTGAGTTATGTTTAATGCAGCTTGCCTCTATCACTTTTGATGGAGAAAAAAAAAATAGCAAAAACTATATAATTCCTGCATCATATTTTAAAAACAAGGGCATCACTCCTATTCCCGTTAATGTCCCTAAACCAAAAGAAACTGTTGTCTCTTCAGAAGATGAAGTAGAAAATGATATTGAAATAGCAACACCAAATTCTACGGTTTCGGTTGTTGAGGCATTACAGGTAAAAGAACCACCAAAAATTATTTTAAAAAAGGAAAGTAAAAGAACATCTGGACTTTCGTTAAGCAGTATAAGGGCAAAAAAAGAACATCTTATTAGACAAATGGATGTGGTTGTAAATGAAGAAGACCTTCCAAAAGATGATTTTAAGGAAAAAGACTTAATTACTATATGGAATAATTACATAGATAAATTACGAAATGAAGGTAAGCACAATTTAGCTTCTATTTTAGCCATTGATGTGCCAAAAGTTACCGGTACTGTGATTAATTTAGAATTTCCAAATACAACAAACAAAGTTGAAGTAGAACGCCAACAATACGATCTTTTAGGGTTTATCAGAAAAAAATTAAACAACTATGATATCAGTTTATCAATCACCATAAATGAAGTTATGGAAAAGCAATATGCTTACACAGCTGCTGATAAATTTGAAAAATTAAAAGAAAAAAACCCAATTATTAATACTTTAAGAAAAACTTTCGATTTAGACATTTAAAATACAGTATATCAATTATTTATAAAATTTTTAAATAAACATTTATCCTATTAAAATTATGCTAGGACTAAAACTTCCAACCGACCCACGTTGGGTAAATATTGTTGAGAAAAATATAGAAGAAATACTAACAGACCATGCTTTTTGCGAGCAGAAAGCAGCCAGTACTGCCATTTCACTTATAGTAAGTTTTCCTGAGTATTCAGATTTGGTACAAGAAATGACTGCCTTAGTAAAAGAAGAAATTAGTCATTTTAAAATGGTGCATGATAAAATATTAGAACGTGGATGGAAATTAGGCCGTGACAGACGCGATGATTATGTGTTACAACTTGTAAAATTTTTCCCGAAAGGTGGAAGCAGAACTACTCAATTAGTTCATAGATTATTATATGCGGCATTAATAGAAGCAAGAAGTTGCGAACGATTTAGATTGCTATCAGAAGAACTACAAGAAAAAAAATTAGCTGATTTTTACAGAAACTTAATGGTGAGTGAAGCAAATCATTACACCATGTTTTTAGGATTTGCTCGCCAATATGGAATTAAAAAAGAAGTTGATACCAAATGGCAACAACTTCTTGAATATGAAAGTAAAATTATAAGTAATTTAGGTACTAGCGAGGCTATACACGGTTAAAATTTATAACCTACACCTATTTGTATATTTGTGTTTTTTGCTGAAACACCTGATTTTTCATCAAAAACATTTCTAATACCGTACGTATATCTAACATCAGCAAAAATGGCATAACTGATTTTATAATCAACACCAACCAAGGCAGAGTAAGCTAAATTTGCAGCACCATCTTCATACTTATGTATTTTCAACCCCGCTTGCGGACCAAAACCAGCATGAATTTTTTCACTCAATCTGAAATTAATTAAAATTGGCATTTGAATATAATCCAAATGAAGTACTTCAGCATTGGCACCTTCAGCAGAAAATTGTAATTCTGGTATTAAAGAAACTGTTTTAGATAAACGAATGTCAGCTAAAAACCCAATAAAAACACTGTTTCGGTGTTTGTTTTCCATGGTTGGTGCGCCATCAAAATGAAGATTAGAGATATTATAACCAGCTCTTACACCATACTTTACACCTTGAAATAAGGGTCCACTAGATTTTTTTTCTTCTGTATTATTTAAACTTATTGAATCTGTTGGTTTGGTATCTTGAGAAAATCCACGAATAGTAAAACCAAGTAGAATTGTTATTAGCAATATATTTTTCATAATGATATAGGTTTGGGGTATAGTTTATAATAACCATACAGGTACGAATATATATTATAATACTAAAAGGAAACAATTATTAAAGGTGAAGTGCAGAATATTACTGTGTATTACTAGAAACTGTATCATAATAGATACTTTTAATGATACCATCTGCTAATCCGATTTTAGGAACATAAATGTTTTTAGCGCCGCTCCATTTCATGGCAGAAAGGTAAATTCGCATGGCAGGAATAATAACATCTGCCCTATCTTGATTTAAATCAAGCTCTGTAATTCGCTCTTCGTAAGAGTATGATTGAAGCGTATGGTAGTAAGAAGACATATAAAAATATGATAGTGGTTTCCCTAAAGCTTTACCAGAAATTTTAAATATTTTATTGATATTTCCACCCGAGCCTATAACGTCAATTTTATCGTAAATTTTAGCATTCGTGCTAATCCATGTTTCTAATTCCTGCCACGATTCCTTTTTAACCATATCGTTCAATAAACGAACAGTACCTATTTTAAAAGATTTTGAAGCTACATGATTGCCTTGGTCTATTACCGTAAACTCAGTACTACCACCACCTACATCAACATATAAGTACGTTTTGGCCGGATTAATATATTTATTTAAATCGGTTGCGGCTATAATTGCGGCTTCCTCTTCTCCTTCAATCACATCGATACTAATTCCGGAATTTTTAAATACCAAATCGACTACTTGCTTCCCATTTTCAGACTCTCGCATTGCCGATGTAGCACAGGCTTTGTATTTTACTACTTTGTGCGATTTCATTAGTAATTTAAAAGCAAGCATGGTGTCAAGAATACGTTGTGTATTTTCTTTAGAAATTTTATTTTTTATAAAAACATCTGCCCCCAATCGAATTGGCACACGAACCAATGAGTTTTTTTTAAACTGTACTGGCCTACCTTTTTGTTCTATAATGTTTGAAATTAGTAATCTTACCGCATTGGATCCAATATCAATAGCCGCATACTTTTTTATTGATAGCATACTAATTTTCTAATTTTTTAACATAGTAATCGTACATAGCAAATTGAGATCGTACTTTTTCTTTACCATCAACTCTATATATATTTTCTTGAGAATCGTTTAACAATCTGGCTTTCACGTTATCGTTCCAACTAATATTAAAAGTATCAATAATTTCTTTCTTAATGTCTTCATCATAAATTGGACAACTTACTTCTACCCTATTTTCAATATTTCGTGTCATCCAATCTGCAGAAGATATGTACAATTTAGTCTCACTATTATCACCAAAAATATAAACTCTTGAATGTTCTAAAAACTTATCAACCACACTAATCACTTCAATATTCTCGCTCATTCCTTTTACGCCAGGAATTAAACAACAAATACCTCTAACTATCATTTGTATTTTTACGCCTGCCCTACTTGCTTCATAAAGTTTATCGACCATATTATAGCTTGAAATACTATTCATTTTCAATCTAATTAGGCCATGCTTGCCGTTCTTTACCTTCGCAATTTCATCATCTATCAATCTAAACACCGCTTTTTGTGTGTAATGCGGCGATACAATGAGATGTTTATATCGATATATTTTATAGTTGGTTTGAAAGAAACTAAAAATCTTATTAACGTCTTTTAATATTTTTTGATTAGACGTAAACAAGGTATAATCGGTATATATTTTTGCCGTAGATTCGTTAAAATTTCCGGTGCTTATAAAACCATAACGCTTTATTTTTTTATCTTCTTCACGTTCTATAACGCACATTTTACTGTGTACTTTAAGACCCGCAACTCCAAAAATAAGAGTAACCCCTTCATCTTCCATTTGCTGTGCATAATCTATATTTGCTTGCTCATCAAACCG
>NZ_JABDMV010000022.1 GCF_013001275.1 Flaviramulus sp. | reverse complement strand
TTTTCTCTTATAATCTTATAATTATGCTCCAAATGAAATCGTTTTCCTCTCAATATACTTTCGGCATTTTCAAAATTAACTTCTAATATTGAGCGGTCTATAAATTCTGGATCGCCACTTTCAAAATCAATAACGCTCGCGTCTTGCAAGCCTCCATTTTCTTCATTTAATAAATCTTGTGTAACAACATGCGCTCTAACATTATATCGCTTGTTTTTTGTTTGATAGTTTGACGTAAATCTATAATTTCCAGTACTTGTTAATATATGCTGATACTTACCTAATGAACGCAGCCCTTTATAAGCTATAGAAAAATTGAATTGTGGAGATGTGTTTACTGTAAAAAACGAATCAACCAACTGACCTTGCTCCAAGGCTGTTTTAAAAAACAATTCTGTTAACGGAGTTGGAACACGATAATAATTAATGTTCTCAATCTCCATATAATTAAAGTGTCGCGCTCGAGCTCCAAAACCGGACATTAAACTTGTGTTTTCAAAATTATGTGTTAAACTATTATAGGTTTGCCCTAAATTAGAAAAGGGGATTAAACCAAAATTATCTTTTCTTAAGTAGTTAAATTTGTATTCTTTTTGAATAGTTAAGGTTGTATCTACAAACGTAGTATCGTTTTTTTGAGAAATAATTAAATAATCTTTAATTCTAGCCTTAGGGTTTTCTTTTTGGCTTTTACTTTTACTCGAAGCGCTTCTAGAGTTTCTATTAATAGTATCTTTTTCTATACTAATTGACTCTGACTTATCTATAGGAACTTTTATTGGTCTGTCTTGTGCATTCAAGACATAACCAAGCGAGGTAAAAAGTAATACTAAAATAAGTTTATTCATAGATGTGAATTTCCGAAGCAAAAGTAATTATTTGAACGTAAACCGCAGTTAAATATTATAAATAAAGAAGATGCAAAGTTTATTATTAGGAAAATAATTTTTTGAACTTACAAGCCTTTTATAAGTTAATCAATAATTTAGCAACATGCTTTTAAATAAATTTTCAACTTTTGAATTTGAATGTGGAACCGATGAAGCTGGACGTGGCTGTCTTGCGGGGCCTGTTACTGCAGCTACAGTAATACTGCCTAAAAATTTCAAGAATCCCATACTAAACGATTCCAAACAGCTTAGCGAAAAAAAGCGAGACATTTTAAGGCCAATAATTGAACAACATGCCATACAATTTGGTGTTGCTCATGTTTTTCAGGAAAAAATAGATAGCATCAATATACTTAATGCTTCAATTTTAGCCATGCATAAATCTTTAGATAAATTAAACAAAACACCGGACTTTATTATTGTTGATGGAAATAGATTTAAACCTTATAAAAAAATACCATTTGAAACAATTATAAAGGGTGATTCGAAATATTTAAGCATTGCTGCCGCTTCAGTTTTAGCAAAAACACATCGCGATATTTATATGAATTTAATTCATGAAGAATATCCAATGTATAACTGGAAACAAAACAAAGGATACCCCACAAAAGAACACAGAGAAGCTATTAGAAAATACGGTATAACAAAATACCACAGAAAATCGTTTAAACTCTTACCTGAACAGTTAAAGTTAAACATATAAGTTTTTAATGAATTAAAAATATATTAGGTTTGTAAAAACTAATTTAATCCATGAGATTTTTTTATTTAACCCTCATTATATTTCTCCTTTTTAGTTGCGATAATACCGAAACAAATCGAAAAAAACTTATTGATTTTGCGCCATTAAACACTTCAGTTATTATAAAATCTGCAAACATTGATGATTTAAAAAGTAGTATAAAAAATAGTGAGTTTTTACAAAAAATATCAATTTCTAAAAGTTTTAAAAATTTAAAAAACAGACTGGAACTATTAAATTATTTAAAACCCAAAGATGATATTTTAATATGTTTATCCAATGATTCAAATGATAGCTTGCATTTTTCGCTAATCACAAAGCATAGTTCAGATTTATTTATAACAGATTCTTTAAAGAATTATTCTGAAGAAACATTAAAATACAATAACCATACAATTACAAAGTCAACCATAGCAAACAACATATTTTATAGCACAATGGTTGATAGTACTTTTTTTGCTTCATCGTCTGAAGAAATTGTTGACGCTGTATTTAATAAAGTAAAATTAAATACTGATTTAGAAAAAATATACCAAACTATAAGCAATAACAAAACATGTTCAATAATATTAAATTCTAAAAATAGTTTTATAGAATCAATTTTTAAAGAAGATTCGCTTTCTCTAAATAAATTTACTCATTTTGTTGCCGTTGATATTGATATAAGTCAGAATAGCTTGTTAATAAATGGTATTACCAAAGCCACTGACTCATCACAAAGTTTGATTAATATTTTTAAAAATACTATTCCGCAGGAAAATCAAATTGAAAACATTGTGCCTTCAAACAGCGATGGATTTATGAGTTTCACTTTTAATGATTTTAAAACTTTTGAATATAACTTAGCTAAATTCAATCATAAAGATTCAATTGCTAACGCTACCACTCTATTTAACGACATTGTTGAAGTTGGCGTTATTTATGAAGATAACAACCACGCTATTGTATTAAATTCAACTGATATCATTGCATCAAAAGATGCACTTTTAGGCGAACAAACTATGCTTGACACTTTTC
>NZ_JABDMV010000134.1 GCF_013001275.1 Flaviramulus sp. | reverse complement strand
GTGATGGGTTGGTAAGGTATACTTTGAAGCTTGTTATTCTTTTTAATCTTTTTGCATTGACCCCAACCTTGTTTAATACCTTAATTAGGAATGCCGCTTCTAAATATTCTAGATATTTTTTTAATGTATCCTTTTGAATCCCACTTTCCCTAGACATTGTCTCATAGGAGAATTCATTTCCAGTATTATAAGCTATGTATGTGAAAAATCTGTTTAACTCCTGAACATCTTTGATTCCATATAAGCTTGGCAGATCTCTAAGCAGAACTTTGTCCACAATATCGTTTTTCACATATCTACCCATATCGCCTTGTATTTTTTCAGATAACACAACCTCTGGGTATCCTCCAAAATTTAAATAATGGACAAATTCTTTATTTAATGCTTTGCAATCATGAGTTAAGCAATACTTTATATCCTTGTCTCCATATTGAATATCACCTTCAAATATTAAGTGGTCTAATTTTTTCAAATGGATATACTCCTGAAATGTTAATGGAGGTAACAAGAAATCAGTGAATCTACCCGCTCCACTTTCTGTACTGTGCCATTTCAAAGCTGCGGCTGCTGATCCAGAAACAATGAATTTAGTTTCAGGATATGAGTCAACCAATACTTTTAAATGTCTTTCCCAATCTTTTAAGTATTGTATTTCATCAAAAAAGACATAACAACCATTAAGGTTTTCAAGGTTTAAAGAATCTTTGCATAAAGTTAAAACATCCTCTAAGCTTAAATTGACATAAATTGGGTTGTCAATTCCGATAAAGAATAGTTTATGAGGGTTTGTTCCTTCTTTCAGTAAGTTTTCAATGCAATGAAATAACATTACTGTTTTACCAACCCTTCTAGGTCCCATTAGAACTAAAGCTCTTTTAATACTCCTTTCAAGGACGAATGGATAAAAGAGATCAAAATATAACCTCTTGGACATTGAGCTGTATGTGTTCGGTATCTCTTTGGTAATCCACCATGGATTTTCATATCGAAGACGTTCAATAATTTTTTCTGTCGGAATAAGGTTTAACATTGCCATATTTTGTCTTGTATACAACAAATATAGCAAAATAAATAGATTTAAAACTATCTATTTTAACAAATAATGTAACTTTAGGATGGATATTTGGCTTGTAGATGGTTAATTCAACAATCGATTTTCTTATTCAATGAAGCACAACGATTTTATATGAAATCGTTTTAATGTTTTATATAAACCGATAAGCGAGTTAGAATTTACTAACCAAAACCTCAAAAGCTATTTGTTGTAATTATTAAAAGTTTTTAACTTACTCAAAAACCACCTGGTCTATAAAAATAATTTGGCCACTGCCATAACTACTCGAAAAAATAGTAAGCCCAGACCTTATACAACTTAGGTCTAGCTTACTTACATCAATAGTATATTTTTTCCATTTGGTAGTAAGCTTCACTTCTATAGATTCTTTTGCGGTATCAGGAAAGGGTTTGTCTTTACCAATAAGTCCAAAACCTATAGTTGCCACCACCTTTTTTTTGTTAGCTTTTGCCCAAAACGAAAAGGTATTGGCTCCAGAAATATCGAAACCTCCAAGAATTTCGCCCCAATCGTTCGCTGGATTTACCACGCCTAAACCATACCAATCGTGTGATTGGTTATAGCTAATTTTTAATGCTGCTTTTCCGGAATATACATCGCCAGTATACTTATTATCTACAGCCATGGCTTTATAATTTCCCATAAATGCTGTAGCATAATACGGGTCGTTCTCTCCATCGTTATACACATAAAAAGGTAAACTTACTTTTGGCACTAAGTATTTACGGTTTTTTGCGGAAGCGTCTGTAACAATAATTCCAGTTGAAGCGATACCAACGTTATTATAAGTGTCGTTTACAAAAACATACACTTTTATGGGACCATCTTCTTTAGGTAATTGTATCTCGAAGCCATTATTAATATCGCCACGATAAGCTAATGGTTGTATTTGGTCGCGACGCATGCGGCTTCCGGTACGTTGGTTATAACTAAAACTAACATTTAAATTTTCGTTTTCTAAATCTTGAACATCCAATTTAACAGGTATCCAAGTGCCACTTTTATTTTCAGATTCAAGCAATTCGAAGGATTTAATGTCTGGTACGGCATTAATTGGTTTGTTGCCTGTAAAGGCTTCGCGTATGGCCCAATACTGCGGACGTGTCATGTTTTTGTAATGTGTAAATAACCAAGGTGCCACAAAATTATCACCGCTGGCATAATGAAACACGAACACGCCTAAATTTGCTGGTTTATTTTGTATCCAATTACCATAGCCATTAGCAATCGCATCGTATTTTTGTTTATCGTTTGGTTCAGCTTTTACGCCATTAACTTCGTGTTTAATGTCCCATTCGCCGGTTGCTCCAAATTCTGCGATGATATAAGGTTTATCGATTCCTCTTTTATCTAATTCATTCGCCAAGTAATTGGCTCCGGGGCCGTAACTGTTTAATCCGTAAATATCGAGTGAAGGCACATGTTTTTGCCACCAATCAAAACCAAAAGTCCAAGCTTCAACCGATGTTGTGGGATGGTTAGGATCTTGCAGTTTAATAGCACTACAAATGCGCTCTAATAATTGCGAGTAAGCTAATTTTTCTTCATCTGTAGCCGTGTTTAAATACACTTCGTTTCCAATTCCCCAAGTAAGCACAGCAGGATGATTTTTATATGTACTAACGCTATTAAGTGCGTTTATATACATGTCTTCTTTCCCTTTTGTATCCTCGAGGTAATTAAAGCTATCATCATCTTCCATTCCGGGGCGCCCATGTCGCATCCAAATACCGACCATTACTTTAATACCATGTTTATGTGCAGCATCTAGTAATTTACCTGTGTTTTTACCGGTTGCCCAAGTTCTGATGGTATTCACACCAAGAAACTTTAAATCTTTAAAATAGGTATCATAATTGTCAATATCATTGTCATAACCAAAAGTAACACCCTTGACTTCGAAGGGTTTTCCATCGACTAACAATTCCCAATTCCCATTAATTTTATCAATAGTAGTTTGCGCATAACTATTACCGATAGTTATCGAAATAAGAAGAATTAAGAATGAAATTACTTGATTTTTACTCATGATTTATAATTTTTAAATGAATGACAAGGGTTTGATTAAAATGAGTACGTCGGTAAAATCAGCATTGATTTCCCGACGTACTATAAATTTAATTATTTTAAGCGAATAAACAAACTAGAAAATTTCGTAGCTATTAATTATTAACGCATTAAAGTAATTTGTTATTTACTTGTTCACCTCTTCAAGCAATGCTTGTGCGGCGGTTTTACCAAAATCGTTTGCAGCTTGTGGGCTTGCTCCTGTAATTAATTTTCTATCTACAAAAACGGTATTATCAGCTTCTTCGTTAATTATGGTAACTCCTAAATTGTTTAATTTTTTACCATATATCCAAGGCATATTTCCTGGTGTATAACCTATCATTGGTCCTTGCGCATCAACAGCATCTGGGAATGCGGCAATTTTGTAACCATTATAAATAAATGAATCTTTATCGCCATCTAAACTCGCAGCTAATAATGCCGCTGGCCCATGACAAATAGCTAGCATATACATATCGCTATTGTAAGACCAATGTATTAATTTATTTAAATCTTTATTTTCTGGTAAACCAAGCATCGCTCCGTGACCTCCAGGAATTAAAACTGCTAAATAATCTGTATTAGCACTCAGTGAATCATTAACAAACTTATTTAAGCTTTCTGGGTTTTCAAACTTGTTTTTATACTCAGAATATATGGCTTTTACATTCTCATCTTCTTCTGGCATTGCCCACATTTCTATTTTTACTGGCTTGCCTGTTGGCGTTACAACATCAACATCAAAACCTGCATTTTTTAAGTGTAGTATTGGCAGAAGCATTTCAACTGGATGGTTTCCTGTAGAAAACTTTTTACCATTAGCCATGGTCATATTTCTTTCTTCAGTACAAATCATTAACACCTTTTTGTTTCCTGTGTACTTATTTTCATAAGTGGTGTTATCATAATTTGTTGTAGACGACGTTGCTAATTTTAATGCTAATGGAGAGGGAATAAAAGTTCCATCTTCAGTCTCAGTTGGTCTTGTTGTTATGTAAATAACTATAAATGCAAGAACAATGATACTTGCTACGGTAATTAATATTTTTTTAATCATGACTATTTTATTAAATAAATGTTACTAATTCTTCTATTGGTTTTCTAACTTTTACAAGGTTTGCCAACCAATCTTTATCTACATCTTTATAACCTAATGGTAATAATAATGTACTACGCAATCCTTTTTCGCGTAAGCCTAAAATTTTATCGAGTGCGTCTGGATCAAAACCTTCCATTGGCGTATTATCTACTCCTTCATATGCTGCTTGAGCAATAGCTGCCATAAATGCAATATAGGTTTGGCGTGCGGCGTGTTCAAAATTTGTTTCAGCATCGCGTTGTGGATATCCTGATAACAACATTTGACGGTAGTTTTCCCAACCTTC
>NZ_JABDMV010000111.1 GCF_013001275.1 Flaviramulus sp. | reverse complement strand
TTTTTTCAGCATTAAAAAAACGATCTGCAATTAAACCAATAATAAAAGGTGCAATTATAGCACCCCAAGATTGGGTGGAATATGCCATTCCAGTTTCTGCTCCAGTTGCACTTAAGTTATTACCCATGAAAGAACCTAGGGTTACAAACCATCCTCCCCAAATAAAGAATTCGAGAAACATCATAAACGAAAGTTGAAAATGTATTGACTTTTTCATATTTAGTTAGTTAGTTTTATTTACTCTAAAGATTTAGCAGATTTTAACAACAGTTCTTTAATTGCTATTATACCTTCCTGCTCGCTTAAACGGTTTCCTTCATATTCTACACCAATAAATCCTGTATAGCCAGAATCTTTTACTAATTTCATAATTCGAAGAAAATCTAGCGTAGTTTCATTTCCGTTTTCATCAAAATCATACGCCTTTGCACTTACAGCTTTAGCTTTGGGTAGCATCATTTCAATACCTTTATATTTATCTTCATAAACTTCTTCGCATTCTCCCCATACTGCTCCTTCCTTACGCTTTACACACCAGTTTCCAAAGTCTGGTAACGTACCACAATTATCCATATTTACTTTTTCAATGGCTTGCATTAACACAGGCACATCGGATGATAACCAACCGTGATTTTCGCACAATACATTTATGTTTTTTGTGGCAGCATATTCAGACAGTTTTTTTAACCCGTCAGCTACGGCAGGTATCCATAATTCTGGATCATTAGTACCAAATGTGTTTACACGAATGGCATGACACCCTAATTTTTGAGCAGCATCAACCCATTTTTTGTGGTTCTCCACAGCTTTGTTTCTAACTTCTTCACTCGGATCAGCCAAATCTCCTTCACCATCAATCATAATTAACACATTTTGTATTCCATGTTTATCGCTTAATGTTTTTAAAGAATCTATTACCTTATCAAATCCTAAAGCTTCAACTTCCTCACTATAAAGCTGGCTAACATATTCTAAACCTTCAAAATCCAAACTCTTAGAAATTTCAGCAAATTTAAATGGACTAACACCTCCCTCAATAAATGTTCGGTGTAATGACCATTGCGCCAACGATAATTTAAAGAATGGTTCTTTATCAACCTCTTTAGAAGCAGTTTCAATTGCCGTTTCCTTATTTACATTCTTCTTACAAGCCAACATGTTTAAAGAAACACATAATACTATAATAAATGCAAGTTTTTGTAATGTTTTATATTTAGGCATAACTTAAATTTTCGTTATTAGATTAAATTTATTGGAATGTATTAATTTTTATGTTAGTAAATAAATAATATGATGAAAAATAATCATTCTAGATTTCGAAATCGATTTCGATATCACTTTGATTAACTTTATATATAAAACTTGCTAATAATTCAATTTCTTTAACTAATTTGTTGAACTTTATCAATTATTGATAACTTTTACTACAGAATATTTATATTAATATAATTTCCTTTTTTAAAATGAATAGCAAACCTGAACTTTTAGAAGAATATGATGCGATTGTAGTTGGAACCGGTATTTCTGGTGGATGGGCTGCAAAAGAGCTTTGTGAAAATGGCCTTAAAACGTTAGTCCTTGAACGAGGTAGAATGGTGAAACATATTGAGGATTATCCAACAGCTAATATGGATCCTTGGGATTTTCCAAACGGAGGAGCACCTTCCAGAGAAACGAAAGAACGTAAATTTAAACAGAATAGAACTGGATACACGACAAAGGAAGAATGTCAGCATTTTTTTGTTGATGATATCAAACATCCTTACAATGAAGACAGGCGATTTGATTGGATGCGTGGATACCATGTTGGTGGGCGATCGTTAATGTGGGGAAGACAAAGTTATAGGTTAAGCGATATTGACTTTACTGCCAATAAAAAAGAAGGAATTGGAGTTGATTGGCCAATTCGTTATAAAGACATTGAACCTTGGTATGATAGAGTTGAAGAATTTATTGGAGTTAGTGGCGAAAATTTAGGATTAAAACAATTGCCAGACCAAAAGTTATTAAAACCGATGGAACTTAACTGTGTTGAAAAAGAATTACAAGGGAAGTTAGCTGAAAAATTTGATGACGGCAGATTATTAACTATTGGTAGAACAGCACATATAACAGAAGGTACAAAACCCGGAATGGGAAGAAGTACATGCCAATATAGGAATAGATGTATGCGAGGTTGTCCATTTGGTTCTTACTTTAGTAGTAACTCTTCAACCTTACCTACAGCCGAAGCCACCGGAAATATGACATTAAGACCGAACTCCATTGTGCACGAAGTCATTTATGATGATAGCACAAAAAAGGCAACAGGAGTTAGAGTAATTGACGCCGAAACCAAAGAAGTTTTTGAGTTTAAAGCTAAAGTTGTTTTCTTATGTGCCTCAGCCATAGCATCAGCTTCGATTTTATTACAATCCAAATCAGACCGTTTTCCAAATGGTTTAGGAAATGATAGTGGTGAATTAGGACACAATATTATGGATCACCACTTCCATGTTGGTGCTAGAGCAATAGCTGATGGTTTTGATGATAAAATAGATAAAGGTAGAAGAGCTAATGGTTTATATATTCCAAGATTTAGAAACCTTGGCGGAAATACAGATACAAAAGAATTTAAAAGAGGTTATGGTTATCAAGGTGGTGCTACAAGATCCGGTGTTTCAGAATTGGTTGCCGAATTAAAATATGGCCCTGAATTAAAAGAGGCGATATTAAAACCTGGCGAATGGAGCGTAAATTTACTTGCCTTTGGAGAAACTTTACCAGATCATAGTAATAAAATGTATATGGACTATGATAAGAAAGACGAATGGGGTTTACCAACCATTACTTTTGACGCCGATTTTGGCGAAAATGAAATGGCTATGCGAAAAGATATGCAGGAACAAGCTGTAAAAATGTTAGAATCTGCCGGTTTTAGAGATGTTGAAGGTTATGATAGAGAAGAAGGAAGAGCAATGGGATTAGGAATTCATGAAATGGGAACTGCAAGAATGGGTAGAGACCCAAAGACTTCAGTTTTAAATGAATACAATCAAGTTCACGCTTGTAAGAATGTGTATGTTACTGATGGCGCATTTATGACTTCTGCAGGATGCCAGAACCCTTCATTAACCTATATGGCATTTACAGCTAGAGCAGCAAATCATGCAGCAAAAGAACTAAAGAAAAATAACGCTTAATATTTTTATTATGAAAAGAAGAGAAGCTTTAAAAAATATAGGATTAACCACAGGATTTTTTGTAGCAACACCTGCTATTGTTAGTCTTTTACAAAGTTGTACCAGCGACGAAAAAACATGGATTCCAGAATTTTTAACTCAAGATCAAGGGGTAATTCTAAATAATTTAGTAGACATTATTTTACCAAAAACTGAAGGGCTACCTTCTGCAACAGAACTTAATGTCCCGCAATTTATTGATAAGTACATTAACGAAGTAATTGATGATGAAGGGCAAGCAAATATAAAAAATGCATTTAATCAAGTTATTACTATTTTAAAACCTAATGCCGAAGACCGTATTGATAGAATAACAAACGAAAATTACAAAGCATTACTAGACGAATACATGCTAGTTAAAGATCAAGTTGATACAGAAAGAGAGGCAAATACAGAATCTTTAGAATTTACGAAGTCTGAGTTTTTAAACACTTTAAAAGTAATGACTGTCTATGCTTATTTAACAACAGAACAAATTGGTGAAACCGTATTAAAATATGACCCAGTGCCTTCTGAATATTATTGTGGTGATCTTCAAGAATTAACGGGTGGAAAAGCCTGGTCTTTAGAGAATCGATTAATAATTTAAATTTTTAATTAAGTATGCGCTTAAGCATAAAGTTAATTTTGTTAGTTGTATCAATTGGCTTTTTTTCTAATTGTAAAAAAATTGAGAAAAAACAATCAGAACAATGGGTGAATCTTTTTAATGGTAAAGATTTAAATGGATGGATAGTTAAAATAAACGGTTTTGAATTAAACAATAATTACAACAATACATTTAGAGCTGAAAATGGTGTTATAAAAGTTTCTTACGACCAATACGACAATTTTTCAGATCAATTTGGACACTTATTCTACCAAACACCTTTTTCAAATTACAATCTTAAATTACAATATAGATTTACCGGTGATCAGGCCCCTGGCGGTGAATCTTGGGCAACAAAGAATAGTGGTATTATGATTCATAGTCAATCTCCGGAAAGCATGCTTTTAAAGCAAGGATTTCCTTTATCATTAGAAGTTCAATTTCTTGGCGGTGTCAATAAAGATGAAACACGCCCAACAGGAAATTTATGCACACCTGGAACTCATGTAGAAATGGATGGAAAATTAATCACTGAACATTGTATTACAGCTGATTGTAAAACCTATTATGGTGAAGAATGGATTAATGTAGAAGTTATTGTGAACAAGGATTCGATAACGCATATTATCGATGGAAAATCTGTTATTTCCTACTCAAAACCAACTATAGGTGGGGAATTTTTAGACAGTACTTCAGAAGACCTTCAAGCAAAAAATGGGCAACCTTTAACCAACGGATATATTTCATTACAAAGTGAAAGCCATCCTATCGAATTTAGAAATATTAAAATATTAGAATTGTAATTTAGTATAAACTTAATCCAATACAAATGAGTAAGAAACCTTCATCAAGCAGGCGTTCGTTCATCAAAAAAACGGCTTTAACTACGTTAGGAATTTCAATCATCCCAAGGCATGTAATGGGAAAGGGTTTTATTGCGCCCAGCGATAAATTAAATATTGGGATTGTAGGAGCTGGAGGGAAAGGTTATTCAGATATGCTTAATGTTTGGAACAAAGGCGTGTCGAATATTGCAGCTATTTGTGATGTTGATTGGAACAGTGCAGCAAATGGGTTTAAACAATTTCCGAAGGCAAAACAGTTTAAAGATTATAGAAAACTTCTTGATGAAATGAAGGATATTGATGCAATCACAGTATCAACTCCCGATCATACTCATGCTGTTATTACACTTGCAGCGATGCAATTAAATAAAGACGTATACGTTCAAAAACCACTTACTCATAATATTTACGAGGCAAGAGTTCTCACCGAAGCAGCAGAAAAATACAAAATAGTCACTCAAATGGGTAACCAAGGAGCCTCCGGGAAAGGCGTTAAAACTATGATGGAATGGTTCGATTCGGGAATAATTGGAACTGTGAACGAAGTAGAGGTTTGGACTAATAGACCTGTTTGGCCACAAGGTATAAAAACACCAACTGATAAGCCCACTATTCTAGATAAATTGGATTGGGATACTTGGGTGGGTCCTGCAAAATGGGTAGATTACCATCCATTATACCACCCATTTAAATGGCGCGGATGGTGGAATTTTGGTACAGGTGCGCTTGGTGATATGGGTTGCCATTTAATGGATCCACCATATAGAGTATTAGGTTTAGGATATCCGACTGAAGTGGAAAGTAGTGTTGGCTCAATATTTACTAAAGATTGGACACCAGATTATTATCCGGAATCTTGTCCTCCTTCATCTAGAACACAGTTGAAATTTGAAGCAACAGAAAAAAACCCATCGCAAGTAAAATTAAATTGGACAGATGGTGGTTTGCGCCCTTTCCATCCAGAACTTATTCCTGCCGATCATTCAATTGGAGATGAAGGTAGTGCAAATGGTGTTATAATGATGGGTGATAAAGGAATTATGACTTGTGGAACGTATGGTTTGAATCCTAAAATATATTTGAATTCAGGTGAAATTATTCTACCTGAAATTGAAAATAATGAGAACAATAGTATATTTCCTGAAAATGGGCATCATATGCAATGGGTAGATGCTTGTAAAGCTGGTTACGGCAGTGACCAACATAAAGCACTAACCTCTTCTTTTGATTTTGCTGGACCGCTAACAGAATCTATTTTAATGGGAAATTTAGCTATTAGAAGTTATAACTTAAGAGAAGAAACCGGTAATAATAGGTTTGAATATTCGGGACGCAAAAAACTGCTTTGGGATGGACTAAATATGAAAGTAACCAATTTTGAACAAGCCAATCAATTTGTGAAACGAGACTATCGAGAAGGCTGGAAATTGGACTAATAGAATAAGAAATATTATCAAATAACTTTTAACAAAAAAACCTTTTTAGCGTAAACACTAAAAAGGTTTTTTTTATTTATGATTTTAAATATTTATTCTACAATAAACTTTCCTTTCATCAAGCCCGAATGCCCAGGAAAGCTACATAAAAAATCATATGTTCCTGCTTCAGGAGCTTCAAACTCAATACTTGTTACTTGTCCACCCCCAATTAACCCTGTGTTAGCTATAATATCTTGTGAGTCTTTTGGTATGTATTTGTTTTCTTTTTCTGTTGCAGCTTTAGCAGCAAATTCTGTAAGGTCCACACCTTGTTTTAATATAACAACATTATGGCCCATTACATTTATATCCAATTTGCCAATATGTCTTAAAGTCAGCTTAACTTTTTGGCCCGCTTTTACTTTAATTTCATTAATATTAAATTGCATCAAATCATTTGAAGTAATTACAATATTAGCCACATTATCATCATCTTTTACTTCTTTTTTATCAGTAGTACCGGATTTTTCATATGTGAATCCCTCTTTCTTTTTTTCTTCTTTACCTCCACAATTAAACATTAATGAAGCTAATAAAACAGCTAGTAATTGAATTTTAATAATTTTCATTTTTTAAATTTTTAAATAGTTTAATGTTTTTATAATATATAATCTGTACTAATAAAATTCGATATTTTTTTATCTAGTAGTTCATTTAAAATATCTTTATTGTACTCATTATCTTTTGAAGCTACAAATGTTCTAATAGAAAATGATCGTAACGCATCATGTACACTTAAAGTCCCAAATGCAGAATCTTTTCTTCCTGTAAACGGATAAACATCTGGTCCACGT
>NZ_JABDMV010000082.1 GCF_013001275.1 Flaviramulus sp. | reverse complement strand
AGTTGGTGGAATGCCAAACTCTAAAGCACGTAAAAAATCATAATCTATAAATTCCGTAGCTTCATCATCACCTTTTGCAGCTAATTTCAATTGATGTTCAAAACGTTCTCGCTGGTCTATAGGGTCGTTCAATTCAGAATACGCATTAGCAATTTCTTTACCGCAAACCATAAGCTCAAAACGTTCGGTTAGCTCAGGGTTGCTTCTGTGTTCTTTACACAACGGACTCATCTCTTTAGGATAATCAGTAATATATGTTGGTTGTATATAGTTGCCTTCACATTTCTCTCCAAATATTTCATCAATAAGTTTCCCTTTCCCCATAGTTTCATCAACTTCAACACCCATACTTTTAGCAGCTAGCCTTATTTCAGCCTCCGATTTTCCTGATATATCAAAACCAGTAAAATGCTTTATGGAGTCTGCCATGGTTACTCTAGCATATGGTGCTTTAAAATCAATCTGGTGTTCACCAAATGTGGCTTTTGTTGTTCCGTTTACTGCGATGGCACAATGCTCAAGCAAACGTTCACAAAAATCCATCATCCAGTTATAATCTTTATAAGCCACATAAATTTCCATGGCCGTAAACTCCGGGTTATGGGTTCTGTCCATTCCTTCGTTTCTAAAGTTTTTAGAAAACTCGTAAACTCCATCAAACCCTCCAACAATCAACCTTTTCAGGTATAATTCATTGGCAATTCGCATGTATAAAGGAATGTCTAATGCATTGTGGTGTGTTACAAATGGGCGAGCCGCAGCACCTCCAGGAATTGGTTGCAATACAGGTGTTTCTACCTCAAAATAACCGGCATCATTAAAAAACGATCGCATGGCATTAAATAATTTGGTACGTTTTACAAACACATCTTTCACTTGCGGATTCACAACTAAATCAGCATATCGTTGGCGGAAACGTTGCTCGGGGTCGGTAAACGCATCGTGTACTTTTCCGTCAGCATCAGTTCTAGGTAAAGGCAATGGTTTAAGCGCTTTACTTAGTAAAGTAAAATTTTTAACCATCACAGTTTTTTCGCCAACTTTAGTGGTAAATAAATCACCTTCAATGCCAATAAAATCACCAATATCTAGTAATTTTTTATAAACGTCGTTGTATTTACTTTTGTCTTCACCTGTACAAATTTCATCTCTATTAAAGTAAACCTGTTTACGTCCTTCAGCATCTTGTAATTCAGCAAAACTTGCATTCCCTTGTATCCGTCTAGACATCAATCTGCCGCCAATAACAACTTTATTTCCTTCTTTAAAATCCTGTTTTATCGATTTTGAAGTGTTTTTAACAGGATACAAATCGGCTGGATATGGGTTTATTCCCAATTCACGTAATTTTGCTAATTTTTCTCTTCTAACAATTTCTTGTTCTGATAGTTGCGACATGGTCTAAATTCTGTATAAAAATTTTAAAGGCACAAAGATAATCAATTGATTCACGATTTGCGATTTTAGAATTACGAAATTTTTAGGCGTTACCGCAAGGGTTGGGCTTTTATTCGTGCATTTAAATTCTTAAATTAATGAACTCATGAATATAAATATTTCGTTATATCTTTTTCTCGTGTCTCAAAAAAGGATGCCACTACAATCCCTAACGCAAAGTGTAACAAATATTCAACTTCAACGTCATATTTGTAATCATCAATTAAAAATAAATCATATCATGAGTTTCTGGAGAGTTTTACTGTCTATTATATGTCCACCTTTAGCTGTTATCGATAAAGGATGCGGCTCCATTATCATTGTTTTCTTATTATGGCTTTGTGGCTGGGTACCAGGTGTAATTGCTGCCTTAGTAATACTAAATAATCCTAAAAATTAAAACATAAAAATATTGTAATTTTGCGCTCTATGAATAAAGAAATAGTATTGCAAGATTTAGGTTTAAAAGACTACAAACAAACATGGGATTACCAAGAGCAATTGTTTAGAGACGTAGTCGATACTAAAATTAAAAATAGGCGCGAAGCTGCAGGTTTAAAAACAAAAAACCATTTCTTATTTGTAGAGCACCCACACGTGTACACCTTGGGTAAAAGCGGCGATTTATCAAACTTACTTTTAAACGAACAACAGCTTAAAGATAAAGGTGCCACGTTTTATAAAATAAATCGTGGTGGAGATATTACATATCATGGACCTGGGCAAATTGTGGGGTATCCCATTTTAGATTTGGAAAACTTTTTTACCGATATCCATAAATACTTGCGTTTACTAGAAGAAATGATCATTTTAACCTTGGAAGAATACGGATTAAAAGCTGATAGAAGCCCAGGGGAAACAGGTGTTTGGTTGGATGTAGGAACACCATTTGCTCGTAAAATATGCGCCATGGGTGTGCGTGCTAGTCGCTGGGTAACTATGCATGGTTTTGCACTTAATGTAAATGCCAATTTGGGCTATTTCGATAATATAATTCCTTGCGGTATTCGAGGAAAAGCAGTCACTTCATTAAACGTTGAGTTAGCCCAAAAAACAGTTAATGAAGCCGAGGTGAAAGAAAAGTTGATAAAGCATTTTACTACACTTTTTGAGGCAAAAGTGTTTTAAATATTACGGAACCGGTTCGCCTAAGCTTGCCGTCCATAGTGCAAACCAATCCTGCAAATCTAAATTTATGGTTGTTGCTTTCATCAACTCGGCTATTCTCGATTTGCTAGAGCTACCACAAACTGGTAAAATTCCAGATGGGTGTTTTAAAATCCATGCTATTAAAATAACATCAATTGGCACATTGTATTTTAGCGACAGACTTTTAGCCAGTTTTTTTATACGTCTGGTTTGTTCATCATCCTTTTTAAATACTCTTCCTAAAGGCGACCAACACATTGGTTTGATTTTATGTAATTGCATATGTTCTAAACTGCCATCAAGCATTGCCGCATGATCAGTAATGGAAAAGCTTATTTGATTGTAATTAATTTTTGTTTTGGTTTCAATTAAATCTGTTTGTTGAGTTGTGAAATTTGAAGCCCCAAAATCTAAAATTTTTCCGTCGTTTTTAAGTTTTTCAACCGCAGCCGCAATTTCATCTACTTCCATTAATGGACTTGGACGATGTAACAATAATAAATCTAAAAAATCGGTTTTTAAGTTTTTTAATGATTGTTCAACTGAAGAAATGATATATGATTTCGAATAATCGTAATGTTTAATTAAATTTTTTCTGTTATCAGATTGTAGTTGAATGCCACACTTTGAAATTAACTGAATTTCGTCTCTATCGATTTTACTTTCTTTAAAAGCGTTTCCAAAAGCGGTTTCCGTTGTATAGTCACCATAAATATCAGCATGATCAAAAGAAGTAATATTATTTTCCATGCAACAATTTAGCAAGGCTATCATCTCATTGTTATTGCAATTTTTTCCCCAAACACCCCATGTCATAGTGCCAGCAATAATCTTTGAAAATGGCGTTTTGTTCATGCTTTTTATCGTTTTATTTATAAGTAAAAGTAATCAATTTTAAGAACAGATAAGTAATCGGCTTCTGGTGTAATTCGCGCTATATTTATTTGATTTAATATTTATTTACGAGATTTTATAGGCTTTTTATTTTACTTATTAGTTTTATAGCAAGTCTAATATTAAAGTGGAATCAGTTTTCCGCATTAAAAAACACCTTATAAAAGTGCATTTTTTTCTCATCATCATAGCCACGCTCTAAATACTCAGCGGAAGCATCAGGTGCGTCAATATCTAGTTTTATTTGTATGTTGGTGTCTAGTTTAATATCTGTTTTTATTTTTCGTTTTTCTTTATTAACTACGGCTTCGGCAACATCAAATTGATTTCTTATCACTAAATTTTGTTCTCCTTCAAATTCTTTTTTATAAATTTCAAACTCTCTAATTTGCTTTTCATCTTCAAACAATTCTTCTTTAAATCGCTCAACATTTACAACTTCATTTTCTTTAAAAAAATCAATTGTTTTTGCTAAAAATGTGTTTTGCTCTTGGGCACCGTAAGTGGTTTTAATAAATTCGGTGGAGAAGTCTTTACAAAGTTCAAGATACTGTTGGGTGTGGTTGTTAGAGTCATCAGCATATTTTATATTCAAGAAATGATTAATCCAATATTGTGCATCATAACTATTATTATCAACACTTAGAATAATGTTGCCCTCCGTATCGCTCTGGTTTAAAATTAAGCAACCTTTATCTACTTTTTTAGAGCTTATACCTTTTTGAACTAATACGTCGTAACTCTTGTTTTCTAAAAAAGTTTGAAAAAAATTCACCTTATTTTCAATTTTAAAAATACCAATTGCATTTGTTGTCATTTCTCTAAATTCAATACCTTCAAACAAAACAACTAATACGTCTCCGGTTTTTATATTAGAAGAATTTGATTGCTCATATAAATGCGTCACTACATGTTTTGAAACTTCAATAAAAGCGTCATCGTCGTTAAACATTTGGGCACTATAGCTATTAATCTCGTTTAATGATATATTGGCATGATGGTTAAACCTGTAACTCTGAACCACACTACTAAATGGTCTTAAAAGAAATGGCAACATGAGGTCGTAACTGGCTTCATCAAAATCTACTAGTTTTTCTGAAAAAGCATTTTTTGTATCGTTAAATTTATTACCAACTTTATGAATTATAAATTTTGAAATGGAAGCGTTTTTTCTTGAAATCATAAGTAAAGTGTTGAGATTGCAATACTATTAAATTTAATATGAATTATCACAAAAAAAGAACGCCAAAGCATTACACTTTGACGTTCCGTGAGATTCGAGGACTTGCGACTTGGTTATCGTTATAGAATAGTAGCATTTATTTTCATTTTAGATTTTACTCTAGAACGAATATTTTCATTATCAATTAGATTAAATTTCTCGTAATTATTTGATTAATAGCTTGCTAAATATAGAGATTAGTTTTTAGTTACAAAAGTGCAGTGAAAAATATTTCTAACTAAAAAATGAACAATTAGTTAATTTGATATAAAATTAAAGAGTTGCTTTCCCCTTTTGTGACAAATTCTAAGTTTTTGTCTTTATCTATATTGTCTAATTCAATGGTAGAATTTCCGTAAACCGGAAAATTATTTAATAACCTAGATTGACTATCAAATAAATAAACTTTATGTGATTGTAAATCAGTAACCGAAATGTAAATTTTGTTATTTATAAAGAAAAGTTTACAATTTGAATAGTCGCCAAAATCCAACTCGTTAGTTTTACTTTTTATTAATAATTTGTTTTCACTTAAGGCAACAAGCGTTTTGCTACTCGTTTCAATAGAATGGTTTTCTGATAGGTTTAAGTTTTTTGAAGCCACGTTACCCTTCGTATTAATGGAGATTAAATTACCATTAATATCGGTTGTTGTAAACGTATTTTTATATAAAAAAACGGGTTGATTTGAGTAGTTTATTGATGATTTTGGTGAGACCCTAGTTTTTCCTAATCGATCCAAAATATAAAGTTTGTTTTTTGTTTTAAACACAATGTAATCTTTACTGCCAATTCTAAAATGTTTGGGTTGGCAAATTATCGTGTTATTAGCTGATTTAAATTTAAATCCATTTACAAATTTTGCTCTAACATTGTACATTAAAACATTTTTACCTTGTGTGACTAAAAGACGATACTTTTTGTTTTTGTCATAATCAAAAATCGATAGCGGCTGTGTAATTTCATCCTTGAATTTTATAGGAAATGGACCTACATCGTTTCCGTTTCTATCAATAACATAAACCCGATTAGGAGTTGCGAAAGTTAATTGTAGTCTCCCGTTTTTGTATATATCTATTTGTTCAATTGCTCCTAGAATGGCACCTGTTAAAGCTTTTTTCCAAATAATCTTTCCCTTATTTGAAATTAAGTAAAGGTTGTTGTTTATGTCTTGAACAACAATCTCTTTTTGTTTGGTTCTATGGTTGGTTACAAACTGAGGATTGCTTAACAAGTCTGCATCAAGTTTAATGTTAAGTATTTCAGCAACTGAATTTAAAGATGCTTTTGATTCATCTTTTTTTATAATGGCATTAACATGTGCAAAATTATTATCATAAATAAATTGAATTGCTGAAGTGTTATAATCATGTAATTTATATTTGTAGTTTTCTGAAGAATTCTTATTTAAAATAGAGTTTAAAGTTGCTGAATTATAAACCTGCATTATTGATGAGGCATCACTTAAGTTTTCTTTAATATTCTGAAAATTTTTATAATTACTATAAGTTGTTTTGTTTTGATAGTTAGCAATAATGTTTTGAAGCATTTCCAGATTATCAGCAAATACTAATAAATGGTCTAGCACACAATAAATGTTTGCCTTATTAAAGGATACCAAAGGGCTGAATGTCTTGGCAAATAGCTTTGGGTTACTGAAACTATAAATAGTAACTTCACGAAAAGTGTCAAGCATAGTTTGTTCGCCTAAAAGTGCATCTTTTGATGCAATGATATCAGTTGAATTTAATACAATAGCGTGGTTGTTATCTTCATAAATAACGCCAACTTCAACAATGTCGTTAAA
>NZ_JABDMV010000066.1 GCF_013001275.1 Flaviramulus sp. | reverse complement strand
CGCTATGGGAACGGGAACTGATGTAGCAATTGAAAGTGCAATGATAACCCTCGTAAAGGGCGATTTAAACGGAATTGTAAAAGCAAGAAATTTAAGCGATTCTGTAATGAGAAACATTAAGCAAAACCTATTTTTCGCGCTTATCTATAACACATTAGGTGTGCCTATTGCAGCAGGTGTGTTGTTCCCATTCTTCGGAATATTACTCTCGCCAATGATAGCGGCTTTAGCTATGAGTTTTAGCTCTGTTTCTGTTATTGGAAATGCGCTACGATTGAGAACAACTAACGTATAACTATAAATATAAAACTAATGAAAAATCCAATCCTATTAATTGTGCTAGTGCTTACAATCGTAAGTTGTAAAAATGAAAAATCAAGTTCAGAAGAGCAAAAACACAATCATAACAAGACAACTGAAAAAGTAGAAGAGCCAAAGAAAAAACCATTAAGTCCACATACCGAAACCATGGCAATGATAGGTGATGCCCATATTCATATTGATTATTCATCACCAGGAGTAAGGGATAGAATCATCTTTGGTGGTTTGGTTGGTTATGACCAAGTATGGCAAGCAGGGGCGCATATGGCAACTTGGTTAGAGACTAATAAAGATTTAGTTATAGATGGCAAAGCCCTTCCTGCCGGGAAGTATGGATTTTTTACAATTCCTTCTAAAGATGAGTGGACCGTAATGATTAATAAAAATTGGGATCAACATGGTAAAGATGAATATGATGAAAAAGATGATGTTATAAGGTTTAAGGTGAAACCAATAACCTTAGAGGAGTCCATAGAACATTTAGAATATAAGGTCAATAAAATAGATGAAGAAAGCGGCATTATTTCAATGGCTTGGGAAAAAGTTAAAATCGAGTTTCCTTTTGCAATAAAAAATTAGAAAATGGTAAACAGGCATACAGCTTTAAAAATTAGAAAAACGCATAGGTATTTAGGTCTTTTTTTAGGGATTCAATTCCTGTTTTGGACGATTAGTGGTTTGTATTTCAGTTGGACAAATATTGATGAAATTCACGGAGACCACTTTAAGAAACTTAACTATCAACCAAAAGCGTTTAATAGTCTAATAAGTCCTTCACAACTTGATGCTCCAGAAGGGGTTAGTACTATTGAGTTGAGAGATATTGGCAATATCCCTTACTATTGGGTTAATAATAAGCAACTTTATAATGCTATTGATGGAAGTCCTAAAAATAGTATTACGGTGGATGAAGCACTTTACATCGTCAAAAACCATATGAAAAGTGGTTTAGAGGTAGAATCTGTTGAGCAGATTACTGAAACCGGTAAACATCACGAGTATAGAGAAAAACTGCTACCTGCTTATGTTATATCCTATACAACCGACGAGGCTCTAAAAGCATACGTTTCCGTAAAGGACGGTAAATTTCAAACCGTAAGACATCGTGCTTGGAGATGGTTTGATTTTTTATGGATGACACATACCATGGATTATGAAGGTAGAGATAACTTTAATACGTTAGTTTTAAGAGCCTTTTCATTTTTAGGGTTGATAACCGTTTTAAGTGGTTTTTTACTTTGGTACACATCATCACTGTCAATTAGAAAACTATTAAAAAAGAAGAGAAATAAATAACTAAAAATCAACAAGTATGGAAAGTTCAAAAGAATACTCAAACAAGGGAAATTATAAAACCTTCTTTATAATGTTGGCTTGCTCATTTGTAGCAATGTACATCACAATGTATTTAAACACGTATGTAATCGACCATGTATGGTTTAGCTTAACACGATTCTATATGACGTGTTTGGGAATTTCTACAATGGCTGTTATCATGTGGTTTTTTATGCGGAAAATGTACAATGATAAAAAGAAAAATATTGCCATACTTGCAGGTAGTTTTATACTATTTATGGGTGCTTTAGGGTTGGTAAGAACGCAAGCACCAATTATTGGAGATGTACTTTGGATGAAAGCTATGATACCGCATCATTCTATCGCTATTTTAACGAGTGAACGAGCAGATATTCAAGATCCAGAGGTTAAACAATTGGCGGAAGATATTATTAACGCGCAACGCAAAGAAATTGAAGAAATGAAAGCAATGATAAAACGATTAGAAAATGAAAAATAATAAGATAGTCATATATGCAGGCTTGCTCTTAGTAGGCGTGTTATTGGGGTGGTTGCTATTTGGTGGTTCATCAAAGGAAGAAACAAGCCAAAACAAAGATGCGGAAGCAGAAACCAATCAAATGTGGACCTGTTCTATGCATCCACAGGTTATGCAACCAGAACCAGGCGATTGTCCTATCTGTGGTATGGATTTAATTCCTGCGGAAAGCGGGAGTGATGGCTTAATGGCAGACCAGTTCAAACTAACAGAAAATGCGATGGCATTAGCAAATATTCAAACAACTGTTGTTGGCAAAGAAAGTATTGAAGGTAGCACTATTAAATTATCAGGTAAAATTGCTGAAAATGAAGAAGCAAACTTGGTGCAAGTCAGTTATTTTTCTGGTAGAATTGAACGTTTGAATGTGAGTTTTACAGGTGAGGAAGTTCGAAAAGGTCAGCTATTAGCGACAATCTATTCACCTGAACTCTATGCGGCGCAACAAGAATTGATTACAGCAGCATCTTTAAAAGTATCACAACCGGCTTTATATAAAGCAGTTCGTAATAAATTAAAATTATGGAAGCTCTCTGAAAATCAAATCAATCAGATTGAAGAGACTGGTAAAGTGAAAGAAAACTTTCCTGTATATGCAACCGTTTCAGGAACTGTAACCGAAAAATTGGTGGAACAAGGGGATTATATAGAACAAGGTCAACCCTTATTAAAAATTGCTAATCTCAACACAGTTTGGGGTAACTTTGATGTGTATGAACATCAAATTGACCAATTTAAAAAAGGACAGGAAGTATTAGTGACCACCAATGCTTATCCTAACAAGGAATTTAAAGGTAAAGTCGATTTTATAGACCCAGTTTTAAATACCAAAACAAGAACCGTAACCTTACGAGTGGTGTTAAACAATAGAGACGATGTGTTTAAACCAGGAATGTTTGTAACTGCAACTATTGAAGGCAGTACTGTAAACAACGACGATGTTATAACAATTCCTGCTTCTGCTGTGTTATGGACAGGTGAACGCTCTGTGGTGTATTTAAAAACGAATCCAGACCAACCCGTTTTTGAAATGCGCGAAATTAAATTAGGCAATCAAATTGGTAATGAATATGAAGTTTTAGAAGGTGTATTTGTTGGAAATGAAATTGTGACTAACGGAACATTTACCGTTGATGCAGCAGCACAATTACAAGGTAAAAAGTCAATGATGAATAAAGATGGTGGAACAATAATGACGGGTCACGAAGACCATGTAGCGGATAATCCAATGGAAAAAATAAACTTTGATGCATCCATTGAAAAGTCGTTTCAGCCAGTTATTGATACGTATATAAAATTAAAAGATGCTTTAACAAAATCTGATGTTTTATTGGCATCAAATATGAGTGAAGCCTTCAGAAAGGCCTTGGAGCAAATCCCTGTAAGTGAAAGAGAAAAAACGAATAACTATTGGGCGATACTTCATAAAACTTCAAAAGGAATTAACGAAAATGTAGATGTAGCTCACCAGCGCAAACAATTTCAAATCTTATCAGATAAGTTAATCGCTATGGTTAGAAATTTTAATAAGGTTAATAGTAAGTTGTATGTTCAATTTTGTCCAATGGCAGATAATAACAACGGTGCCTATTGGTTAAGCAAAGATGAAAAAGTAATCAATCCCTACTTTGGCGAAGCCATGCTACGCTGCGGTGAAGTAAAACAAGTCATAGAATAATAAATCAATTAATAAGAATTAAATTTTAAAACAATGAAGAGAGTAATTTTAAGTATCGCTGTAATAGCAGCATTAGGTTTGACAAGTTGTAAAAACGAAACCAAACAAGAAACACAAACTACAACAACTGAAATGTCTAAAGATATGGCAATGACAGATCTGTCTTTTGGTGTTAGAGGTAATTGTGGTATGTGTAAGAGCACTATCGAGAAGGCAGCTAACGGAGTTGATGGTGTGGCAAGTGCCAATTGGAATGTCGATAGAAAGAAAATTGATGTGACTTTTGATGATTCAAAAACCGATGAAATGGCAATTCATAAAGCCATTGCAGCTTCAGGTTACGATACAGAAAAAGTGGCTGGTGATGAGGATGCTTATGAAGGATTACCAGGGTGTTGTAAATATGACCATGACATGATGATGAATCAATCCATTGAAACAAAAAGTGATGATCAATCTGGTTCTAATAATTAGTATACAGAAAGATTGCCCTAAACTCTAAAATCTTTTTTATTTCATGTGATAATATGATAATCGCAATCCATTTATTTAAAATTGTGGTAGTTTTATGAGAGGTTTAAGAACAAGCATAAACGCATTTATATGAAAATGCTCGATAATCTCTGTGTCTTTTTTTACTATTGAAAGTTTAGCCAGCTATATTATACAGTTTTACCTTTTACACCGGTAAATAGATAAAAACAGCATAAGTAACTTTAGTCACTTAAGCTTTAAAGTAATTGATATAATTTTGATGACAAACCAAATTAACACGGATGGACGTTAACCAAATTTTGGGGTATTTAGGTGCCTTACTCATTGGTCTTGTTTTAGGGCTTATCGGCGGAGGAGGATCCATTTTAACGGTACCTATTTTGGTATACCTGCTTTATATAAACCCAGTTACTGCAACAGCATATTCATTATTTGTGGTTGGTGTAACCTCTTTAGTGGGCGCGCTTAAAAACATTCAGAAAGGATTAGTAGATTTTAGAACTGCTATTGTTTTTGCTATTCCGGCTTTTGTGGCGGTTTATATTACTAGAAAATATATTGTCCCTGCAATTCCAGATCAATTAATTAGTATTAACGATTTCGATGTCACGAAGAATATAGCGATCATGCTATTCTTTGCAGTAATTATGTTGTTAGCCTCTTTTTCCATGATTAGAAATGGACAACTTGATGATAAAGTGACCGAGAAAGTGGCTTTTAATTATCCTTTAATTGTTTTAGAAGGTGTTTTAGTGGGTGTTATTACGGGCATAGTTGGAGCAGGTGGTGGTTTTTTAATAATTCCAGCGCTTGTGTTACTGGCCAAACTTCCAATGAAAAAAGCAGTAGCCACCTCTTTATTGATCATAGCTATTAAATCTTTAATAGGTTTCATCGGTGATGTGGAGAATTTAGATATAGACTGGGAGTTTCTGCTTTTGTTTTCGGCATTTTCAGTGGTTGGGATATTCATCGGTACATACCTTTCAAATTTTATTGAAGGTAAAAAGCTTAAGAAAGGATTTGGTTGGTTTGTGCTAGTAATGGGTATTTACATTATCTATAAAGAATTGTCTTAAGAGAAACTGCTTATTCACTCAATTTGTGTACTATTTACCTTTCAAAGATGTTTTTAGCATCTTTAGTCGTTTTGTAGAAAAAATTGATGTTTCTATCGATTATTTCTTTGTTTATAATCCTCTCTGTGTTTTTCGCCCTTAATTGCGGTCATAATTAAAGCCCCTAATAATTATGAAAAAATTAGTTTACCTACTTATAACACTTCTATTTGTGTTTAGCTGTACAGTTGAATCCGCGCAAGACATTGCTGAACAAAATAATTCTGAAATAGCAGATAAATCTGTTCAAAATAAAAATAACAATAAGATTACCATTTGTCATAGAAAAGGAAATGGTGGTTTCGTTCAATTATACATCAATAAGAATGCTTTGAATGCACACATCGCTCATGGGGACATCAATCCTGATAAGGATGGTGATGGTTATACAGCACCATTTGGAGAAGAGAATCCTTGCGGTTATGGTG
>NZ_JABDMV010000040.1 GCF_013001275.1 Flaviramulus sp. | reverse complement strand
GTTAAGCCCATTAGCGCCGATGGTACTGCATTTGTGGGAGAGTAGGTCGTTGCCTTTTTTAGAGAGTCTAATTACATTTGTAGTTAGACTCTTTTTTTTGGATAAACATTAGTGAAAACTATTATTTAGGGCTTTTAAATTTATTAGTATAAGAGAAGTCAAGCCCATCAGCGCCGATGATAGTACATTTGGAGAGCGTAGAGTCGTTGCCTTTTTTATCCTAAACTCGATTTAGAATTTGTGAATCCTCAACATAAATTTGTTGAGGACTTTTTTTTGGTGGAAACTGAAATAATTATACTAGCTTTAGTGGAATTTATTGTTAACTGTGTGATAAGCCAGAACCAACGAAACAGAAATTAAAAACATTATTAACAAATAAAATGAAACATACCTATCACATATACGGAATGACTTGTAACGGTTGTCGTAGTCATGTTGAAGAAACACTTTCAAAAGTGGATGGGGTTTTAAAGGCTTCTGTTGATTTGGAAAGGGCAGAAGCCATTATAGATATGGAATCGCATATTCCTATTGAAAAGTTTCAAGACGCATTAACGATAGTTAGTGGAAGATATAGCATCCATAATTCAGGAGAGTATCATCATAACGAAGATAAGATTTCCACTTCCGTGGAAATAAATAAAGGAAAAGGAACGTTTTATTGTCCGATGCATTGTGAAGGCGATAAAACCTACGATAAACCTGGGGATTGCCCAGTCTGCGGAATGGATCTAGTGGAAGAACAAAACTTATCAAATACCATATTAGAACAATGGACGTGTCCCATGCACCCCGAAGTTATCAATGATGAAGCTGGTTCTTGTCCTATTTGTGGAATGGATTTAGTACCCATGCAAACAGATATTTCCGAAGAAGAAAAAACCTATAAAAAGCTATTAAAAAAGTTTAAGATTTCAACTGCATTCACTCTACCAATTTTCTTAATCGCCATGAGTGAAATGCTAACAAACAATCCATTATACACTATAATGGAGCAAAAAGAATGGAATTGGATTCAGTTTGCATTATCCATTCCAGTAGTTTTTTATGCTACCTGGATGTTTTTTGAACGTGCCTATAAAAGCATAAAAACGTGGAATCTCAATATGTTCACTTTAATTGGTATTGGTTCCGGGGTAGCTTGGTTATTCAGTGTTTTTGCAATGTTTTTTCCAGATATTTTTCCGAATCAATTCAAAACGGAGTCTGGTACAGTACACGTCTATTTTGAAGCAGCAACCGTTATACTAACACTTGTGCTTTTTGGACAACTTTTAGAAGCACGTGCGCATAGTAAAACAAAATCGGCGGTAAAAGAGTTATTAAAGTTAGCGCCTAATAAGGCTATAAAAATAGTAGATGGTAAAGAAGTTGAAGTAAGCATCGACAAGATAAAGTTGAATGATATTTTAAAAGTAAAGCCAGGCGATAAAATTCCGGTAGATGGCGTAATAACTGAAGGTGATACAACCATTGATGAATCTATGATTACTGGAGAACCTATTCCTGTAAACAAAAAGGATGGTGAAAAAGTAAGTAGCGGGACAATTAATGGTAATCAATCATTTTTAATGAAAGCTGAAAAAGTAGGTAGCGATACCTTGCTTTCTCAAATCATTCATATGGTTAACGATGCCAGCAGAAGTCGTGCACCAATTCAAAATTTAGCTGATAAAGTATCGGGTTATTTTGTGCCAGTTGTGGTTATGATTTCATTAGTAACTTTTGTTGTTTGGGCAATTTGGGGACCAGAACCAGTTTATGTTTACGCGTTTGTGAATGCTATAGCTGTATTGATAATTGCGTGTCCGTGCACATTAGGATTGGCAACCCCAATGTCTGTAATGGTTGGTGTGGGTAAAGGTGCTCAAAATGGCGTATTGATTAAAAATGCAGAAGCTCTTGAAAAATTGGACAAAGTAGATACGCTAATCATTGATAAAACAGGAACTATTACTGAAGGCAAACCAACTGTTGAAAAAATAGGTGCTTTCAATGAAAGCCTGCCTGCCGACATGGGTGATTTTAATGAAAACCAAGTGCTTCAATATATTGTGTCATTAAACAGCAATAGTGAACACCCTCTTGCAGAAGCAACCGTTAAATATGGTAAAGAACTAAACGCTGAGATTCTAAAATCAGAAGCATTTAGTGCGGTAACGGGCAAAGGTGTAGAAGCTATTATTAACGATAAAAAAGTAGCATTAGGGAATCCTAAAATGATGGAATATGCTAGAGCTAAAATTTCTTCAAAAATGGAAGAAGAGACTAAAACCTATCAAAAACAGGGTAAAACTGTTTCGTACTTATCGGTAGATAAAACAGTTACTGGTTACGTAGTTATAGGAGACAAAATCAAGAAAACCAGTGCAAAAGCCATCAAAGCACTTCAAGACAAAGGTATTTCTGTAATCATGTTAACAGGGGATAATTACGATACAGCTCAGGCCGTAGCTTCAGAATTAAAACTCACAGATTTTAAAGCAAGTATGCTGCCAGAAGACAAACTAAAAGAAGTCGAAAAACTACAAAACAATGGTAAAGTAGTTGCGATGGCAGGTGACGGTATAAACGATGCACCAGCATTGGCTAAAAGCGATGTGGGCATCGCAATGGGAACAGGAACAGATGTTGCAATAGAAAGTGCCATGATTACATTGGTAAAAGGTAATTTGCATGGTATTGTAAAAGCGCAACATTTAAGTCATGCTGTGATGAAGAATATTAAACAGAATTTATTTTTCGCTCTTATTTATAACACTTTAGGCGTACCTATTGCAGCTGGAGTATTATTCCCGTTTTTTGGAATATTACTATCACCAATGATTGCGGCACTAGCCATGAGCTTTAGTTCAGTGTCAGTCATTGCAAATGCATTAAGGTTACGAAATATTAAAATACAGTCAAATGTATAATTTACAAAGTGGTATAGTTTGCCATACTTTATTTAGATTTTGAATTTTTTGGTGAATCATTAAAAACACTTTCAATGGCAATTCAATAACCCATTGTAGAATTAGATTATGATACCGAAGAATTGCAGAAAGTATAAATATTATAAAGGATTAACATGTTGTTGTTAATACGATTACTTAATGCAAATGAATCAATCAGCGCAGAAAAATAAAATAATTATTTTATAATATCTTTTTTAAACAAAAAACCCCGTAAACAGTGAAGTTTCGGGATTTTTTCGTGGTACCTCCAGGAATCGAACCAGGGACACAAGGATTTTCAGTCCTTTGCTCTACCAACTGAGCTAAGGTACCTCGCCAAAGCGGTTGCAAATATATATTCATTTTTGCTATTCGCCAAATGAAAGTTGTAAAAAATAATAGCGAAATGTTTATTTAATTTTAAAATTCCAATTAGCATATGGTTATTAATATAAAGTTAAATAGGAGCACATTTAAATGATGGTTTTGTAAATTTACTTTTTTTAATGAAAATATGAATTTAATTATTGATGTTGGTAACTCGTTTGTGAAACTTGCGGTTTATAAAGGTGACAAATTAGAGCATAAAGAAGTTACTCATATTAAAAATATTTTAGAGAGTGTAAGCGCCATTCATCAGGAATTTATTATAATTAAAAACGCCATTATTTCATCCGTTGGTAAATTAAAGAAAACAGAAATTGAAGCTATAGGTAAAAACTTTAAAGTTCTAATTTTAAACTCCGAAACTAATTTACCTTTTAAAAATTTATATAAAACGCCTAAAACATTGGGGGTTGATAGAATTGCGCTAGTCAGCGCTTCCGTTAATAAATTTCCAAAAAATAATACACTCATAATAGATGCAGGTACTTGTATAACATACGATTTTGTTACTTCTAAAAACCAATATATGGGAGGAGCCATCTCTCCTGGATTACAAATGCGTTATAATTCATTAAATACGTTTACAGCTAACTTACCATTGCTAGAATGTAAAACGCCATCAGATATAATTGGAAATTCAACCAAGGAATCTATACATTCAGGTGTTGTAATTGGTGTTTTAAACGAAATTGATGGTGTTATTGAAACATATAAACTCAAATATCCAGATTTAACAGTTATTTTAACAGGTGGCGATACCAAATTCTTGTCTAAACAATTAAAAAGTAGCATATTTGCCAATCCTAATTTTCTTTTAGAAGGATTAAACTATATTTTACAAATTAACACGAACGAATGATTAAAAAACTTGTAGTAGTTTTTATTGCGTTGATTGCAATTCAAAGTTATGGTCAAGAGGGTACAGCTTCACCTTATTCTTTTTACGGTATTGGAAATTTAAAATTTAAAGGCACCGTAGAAAACCGAAGTATGGGAGGTTTAAGTTTTTACACAGATAGTATTCATGTTAATTTACGAAATCCGGCTTCTTATTCTGGAGATAATGTAAATGTCATTCCATTTAATGGAGAAAGTAGACCAGTCAAATTTTCGGTTGGTGGAAGTTATTCAAGTACAGATTTAAAAAACGATTCTGGTAGCGATAAGGCTTCCTCAACTACTTTTAATTACTTAGCTTTATCTGTACCAGTTGGAAGGTTTGGTTTTGGTTTTGGCTTGCTTCCATATACATCGGTAGGTTATAAATTAGAATCTTTAAACGAAGACGATGATATTGAGAACAGATTTAAAGGAGAAGGCGGGCTTAATAAAGCTTTTCTAGGAATTGGTTATCAAATCGCTAAAGGATTAACTATTGGAATAGATTTTCAGTATAATTTTGGAAACATTCAAAACAGCACTGTCGAATATCAATACGACGGTGGTGTGCCAATTCAATACCAATCTCGAGAGAATAATCGATCAGATTTGAGTGGATTGAATATGAATTTGGGAATTGCTTATAAAACTATGTTAAATGAGAAACTAGAATTTGTTTCTGGCTTTACATTTATGCCAGAAAGTAGTTTGTCTAGTAAAAACCAAAGATCTTTTTCAACAATAACTACCAATGGTACTACAGGTCAAGAATTTGAAGTAAATACAATTAATACAGATTTAGAAGCAATAGGTTTGCAGGAAACAGATTTAATTTTACCATCTAAATTCTCTATTGGAGCTGGAATAGGAAAACCAAGAAGCTGGTTTGTTGGTGCCGAATATGAATCTCAAAAAACAAGTGATTTTTTTAATGAATTATATAGCAGTAACGTGACCACTTATGAAGATGGCTCAAGGGTTTCATTAGGTGGATTTTTTATTCCGCAATATAATTCGTTTTCAAACTATTTGAAACGAGTTGTTTACAGAGCAGGAATGCGTTTTGAAAAAACTGGATTAAATATAAATAATGAATCCATTAAGGAGTTTGGCATATCTTTTGGAGTAGGATTACCAGTTGGAAGTTATTTCTCAAATGCTAATTTAGGATTGGAAATAGGAAAAAGAGGAACAACAAATAATAATTTAATACAAGAGAATTTTATTAATTTCCAATTAAGTTTATCTTTGAACGATAGATGGTTTCAAAAAAGAAAATATGACTAACAGCATAATATTAAAATCATGAAGAATAAAATAACATTATTACTAGCAGTATTGTTTATAGGGTTAAACATTAGTTTTGCGCAACAGGATGAAGAAAGTATGACAAAACTTTCAATATTTCATGAATATGTAAAATCGAAAAATTATGACGCAGCTTACGAACCTTGGATGGACGTAAGAAAAAGAGCGCCAAAATTTAATAATGCCATTTATGTTGATGGTGAGAAGATTTTAGAGCATAAAATTGACAATTCTAGTGGTTCAGAAAAAGTTGCTTTTATAAACGATCTTTTAAGTCTTTGGGAAGAAAGAGCCATACATTTTGCCAACAAAACTCCTGAAGGAGAATATGCTGCACAAGCTTGTCAATTAATGTATGATAATAAAGATATTTTAAATAAATCGACGGAAGATTTATATGCATGCTTTGATTCTGCTTATCAAGCAGATAAAGACACTTTTACGAATCCCAAAAGTTTGTATACTTACTTTTCTTTAATGGTTGAATTATATGATTCTGGAAAAAAACCTGCTGCGGATTTATTTAACAAGTATGATGACGTTGTAGAAAAAGTAGAAGATGAAGTTGAAAATTATTCAACTAGGTTAAATAAGCTTATTGAAAAAGAAGATTCTGGAACGGCTTTAACAAAAAAAGACGGTAAGTACAAAAGGTATTACGAAAGTTATTTAAAAGCATACGATCAAATTGCATCTGGTATTGATGAGAAATTAGGAACTCGAGCTAATTGTGAAAACCTAATTCCTCTTTATAAAAAAGGATTTGATGAAAATAAAACCAATTCTGTTTGGTTACAAAGAGCAGCGGGTAAAATGTCTGAAAAAGAGTGTACAGACGATCCATTATTCTTTGATTTAGTAAATGCTTACCATGAGTTAAGTCCATCTGCTAATTCGGCTTATTATTTAGGTATCTTAAAAGATAAAGAAGGAAAATCAAGTGAAGCGATTAGTTTTTACAAACAAGCAATTTCATTAGAAACGGATAGCTTTAAAAAGTCTAAGCTTAATAACCGAATTGGATTAAAACTCAAAGCTAGAGGTAGTTATGGTCAAGCAAGAGGATTCTTTAGAGAAGCTTTAAAGCTAAACCCATCAAATGGGCGTCCATATTTGTCTATCGCAGCTATGTATGCATCAAGTGCTAATAACTGTGGAGAAACTAATTTTGATAAAAGAGCTGTATATTGGTTAGCAGCTGATGAAGCAAGAAAAGCATCTCGCGTAGACCCAACTCAAAGTAGTAATGCTTCAAAGTCAGTAGCAAACTATTTAGCAAAAGCACCTCAAAAATCTGAAATTTTTAGTTCAGGAAGAGCTGGACAAACAATTAATATTGGTTGTTGGATCGGGTCATCGGTTACAGTGCCAAATATTTAATGAGTAAAAAAGTTACATATATTATATTACACATAGTCACAATATTTATTGTGACTATGTTTTTTTCATGTAACGACAGTTTTAAACAGGTTCAAAAAATAGGTATATCAGAAAATGAACCTATCGGAATCGATTTTAATACTAATTTAAAATATACAGATTCCGGTAGAGTAACGGCAAATTTAATAAGCACAAAAGCTTTTGATTACAGAAACAGAGATTTTCCATTTTACGAATTTGTTGATGGTGTTACACTATATATTTTTGATAAGGAAAACAATAAAAGCACGGTATCTGCTAATAATGCATTTGTCTATATCCAAACGGATTTGATTGATATGCAAAGCAATGTAGTTATTACTACGCACGATAATAAAGTTTTAAAAACAGATCAATTATTTTACGATCAGAAAAAAGAATGGTTGTTTACTAACAAACCAGTAACTTTTCAAACAGACCAAGATTTAATTCACGGTAATGGCTTCGATTCAGATTCAAAGTTTACAAATGCTGAAGTTCTTGAAGTAACAGGAATTATTACATTAGAAGATTAATTATTGTATTATAAAATTAACTTTCCCAATTTTAAGTATCTTTACATTTTAAAATAATACAATGAAATATTCTAAGATTTTTCAATATGCCTACATCGTATTTGCAGTTCTGTTTATGTACGATGGAATTTCAAAATGGAATGATGGAACCAACGGCGCTTATATTTCTCTAGGCTTAGCGGCTTTGGCCATTTTTATGTTTTTCTTTAGACGAAAATTTCATAAAAAATTTGAAAATAAAGATAATGCAAACTAAATGAGTGTTTATGTCGTAATCATAATCGTTTCATTAATTCTTTCAGCTTTTTTTTCAGGCATGGAGATTGCATACGTGTCTTCAAACAAAATTCATATAGAAATTGAAAAAAAACAAGATGGTGTTTTAGCAAAAGTTTTAAGTAAACTAACCGAAAAGCCTTCTAAATTTATTGCCACCATGCTTATTGGAAACAATATTGCACTGGTAATTTATGGGTTTTTTATGGGCGATTTATTAGTAAATTGGTTTCAAACATTATTACCTACACATTACGGATTTTTAAATTATTTATTGTCCGATTTAAGTTTACTATCACAAACCATAATATCAACACTCTTAATCTTAATAACGGCCGAATTCTTACCAAAAGTTTTCTTTCAAATATATTCAAATACATTATTAAAGTTACTTGCAATACCGGCTTACATATTTTATGTTTTGTTTACACTTATATCCGATTTTGTTATTTGGATTTCAGACTTTGTTTTAAAACATTTATTTAAAACTGAAGGAGATCAAATTCAATTGGCTTTTACAAAAGTCGAACTAGGTCATTATATAAGTGAGCAAATGGAATCGGTTGAAGAACATGATGATGTTGATACTGAGATACAAATTTTTCAAAATGCTTTAGAATTTTCCGAAGTAAAAGCAAGAGAAGTTATGGTGCCACGTACCGAAATTATTGCTGTAGAAATTAATGATACAATAAAATCACTTAACGCACTTTTTACAGAAACTGGATGTACTAAAATTTTAGTTTATAAAGACACCATCGATGATATTTTGGGCTATGTACATTCGTTCGAGTTGTTTAAAAAGCCTAAAAGCATCAAATCAATGATTCTTCCTGTAGAATTTGTTCCACAAACCGTGCTTATTAAAGATGTGCTTGGTGTTCTTACTAAAAAAAGAAAAAGTATAGCGGTAATATTGGATGAATATGGAGGTACTTCTGGTATTATGACTGTTGAAGATATTGTGGAGGAGTTATTTGGCGAAATTGAAGATGAGCATGATTCTGTAGATTTAGTTGAAGATAAAATTGATAATAATACTTATAAATTTTCGGCACGATTAGAGGTGGATTACATTAATGAAACTTATAAAATTAATCTTCCAGAAAATGAAAATTATGGAACATTGGGGGGCTTAATAGTTAACCATACTGAAGAGATTCCCACCCAAAATGATGTCGTAAGAATAGAAAACTTTCAATTTACCATATTAGAAGTCTCAAATACCAAAATTGATATGGTAGAACTTAAAGTGTTAGATGAAGATTAATATTAAGTATTCTACTTTTATAATTGAATAGAAAATGGTATTTTCGCGCACGATATTTTAGTCGGTTTATTAAATTGACACCAACTTAACAAGCAATTCCAACAACGGATTTATTAAAAATTTAAATTACAAATGGCAGTTTTAAATAAGATAAGACAACGTTCACTATTCTTAATATTAATTATCGCATTAGCGCTATTCTCTTTTGTATTAGCAGATTTGTTTAGAAACAGTGATGCTTTAACCGCAAAATCTCAGAATATTGTTGCAACAATAAATGGTAAAGACATTACGCGTGAAGACTTTTTACAAAAAGTAGAAGTAGCTCAACGACAAATGGGACCAAATGCAACCAATACGCAAGTAATGAATAGGGTATGGGAGCAAGAAGTAAGACAAGCTGTTATGGAAACTCAGTATGAAGAATTGGGTATTTCTGTAGAAAAAGATCAAATGAGAGATTTGTTAAAAACGGCGTTGGCAACTAGTCCAGAGTTTTTAAATGAGGCTGGAATATTTGATGAAAATAAATTAAACGAATACATCGCAAATTTAAAAGAAACGTCGCCTTCAGGATTTGAAAGTTGGGTTAATTATGAGAAGCAAGTAGCAGCAAATGCATTGCAGCAAAATTATTTCAATTTAGTGAAAGCTGGTTTAACGGGAACAATGGCTGATGGTGAATTGGAACACAAATTGGAAGGAAATAAAGTAGATATTAAGTATGTGCAAGTGTCATATAATTCTATTCCAGACAGTATTGTGAAAGTTTCAAAATCGGATATATCTAATTATATCAGTAAAAACAAAAATCAATATAAGGTTGATGCATCTAGAGATATTAGATTTGTTGAATTTAAAGAGGTGGCATCAGTTGAGGATGAAAATGCCTTAAAAGCAGATTTATTAACTTACGTGAATGGCAGATTTGTAGATGAAACTGGAAGAAAAGATACGATTGTAGCTTTTTCAAAAGTAAAAAATAATGCTGATTATATAAATTTAACTGCGGCTTCAGATTTAAAGTTTAACGAACGTTTTATTTTTAAATCAAATTTACCTTCAACTATTGCCGACAGCATATATAATTTGAATGTTGGGGAAGTATATGGACCTTATAAAGATAATGGTTATTATAAAGTTTCAAAACTGATAGCAGTGAAGCAAATTCCAGATTCTGTAAAAGTTAGGCATATATTAATTCCATTTGTGGGTGCTCAAAGCGCTGCTCCAGAAGTAACACAGACGGAAGCTGAAGCTAAAAAAACAGCAGATAGTTTATTATCAATACTTAAAACTAATAAATCAAAATTCTCACAGTTTGTAACAGATTTTTCTTCTGATAAAGGAAGTGTTGCGAAAGAAGGGAGATATGATTGGCATCCTTATAATACAATGGTTCCAGAATTCAATGATTTTGAATTTGAAGGAAAAACAGGAGATTTAGGAATTGTTAAAACAGTTTTCGGATTTCATATTATAGAAATAGAAGGACAAAAAGATAAAAACAAAGCAGTTCAAGTTGGTACGATAGCGAGAACTATTGAACCATCTGAAGCAACTAGTGATAAAGTGTTTAGAGGTGCTTCTAATTTTGAGATTAATGCAGGTAAAGGCGATTTCGAATCTTTAGCGAAAGAAAATAATTACGTGGTGCGTCCAGTTAATGGTATTAAAGTTTTAGACGAATCAATACCAGGTGTAGGAAACCAAAGACCGATAGTGCGTTGGTCTTTTGAAGATGATGTGGAAGTTGGCGATATTAAGCGATTTAGCATTCCTGGAGGCTATGTTATAGCACAATTAGTGGCTAAACATAAAGAAGGATTAATGTCGGTTGAAGATGCAACTGCTAAAGTTTTACCAATTATTAGAAAAGAGAAAAAAGCAAAATTAATAAGAGAACGTGTTACAGCCGATACTTTAGAGGATTTAGCCGCAGCAGAAAACACTACTGTGCGTTCAGCAAGTGGAATCAATATGAAAAACCCAACAATTTCTGGTGCCGGTAGAGAACCATTAATAGTAGGTTCTGCTTTTGGGTTAGATGAAGGAGAGACATCAAAATTAATTGATGGTGAAAATGGGGTTTATATGATACAAGTAACTAAAGTTACACCAGCTGTAGCCTTAGATAATTATCAAGCTGCCGCAAACAGAATAGAACAACAAAAATCTAGTGCAGTCAATTCTAAGCTTTATAATGCTTTAAAAGAAGCAGCAGATATTGAAGACAATAGAGCCAGGTCTCAAATACAATAAAATATAAAATAAGTTAAAAGTGAAGCCTCGTTTATCGAGGCTTTTTTTATAATTTTTAGTTATTAATTTATAAAAACTGTTGATAACTTAAATGTAAGTTTTCTATCAAAAATCCTACTTTTGTTTAGATAAAAAGATTAATAAATTATGTCTGAAACAATAGAAAAACTAAAGTGTTTAATTATAGGCTCCGGTCCTGCAGGATATACTGCTGCTATTTATGCAGCGAGAGCCAATATGAAACCAGTATTATACCAAGGAACGCAACCAGGAGGGCAATTAACTACAACTAATGAAGTTGAAAATTATCCGGGTTATCCAGACGGCATTACCGGACCAGAAATGATGATGGAGTTACAAAAGCAAGCCGAACGATTTGAAACGGATGTGCGCCATGGCTGGGTAACTAAAGTTGATTTTTCAGGAGATGTACACAAAGTTTGGGTAAATGATACAAAAGAAATTCACTGTGAAACAGTAATAATCTCAACTGGTGCATCTGCGAAATACTTAGGAATAGAGTCTGAACAAAAATATTTAAAACTAGGTGGTGGTGTTTCGGCATGTGCTGTGTGCGATGGCTTCTTTTATAAAAATCAAGAAGTTGTAATTGTTGGAGCTGGAGACTCGGCTTGTGAAGAAGCTCATTATTTATCAAAACTTTGCACTAAAGTAACCATGTTGGTAAGAAGAGATGAGTTTAGAGCTTCTAAAATTATGGCTGCTAGAGTTAAAAACACTGAAAATATAGAGATCTTATTTAATACAGAAACTGATGAAGTTTTAGGAGATGGACAAGTAGTTACAGGTGTTCGTGTGTTTAATAATAAGACTCAAGAAAAACATGAAATCCCAGCAACAGGATTTTTTGTAGCTATTGGTCATAAGCCAAACACAGATATTTTTAAAGATTTTCTAAATTTAGACGAAACAGGATACATTATTAATGTTCCAGGAACGGCTAAAACTAATGTTGAAGGTGTTTTTGTTTCTGGAGATGCTGCAGATCATGTTTACAGACAAGCAGTAACCGCTGCGGGTACAGGATGTATGGCAGCTCTAGATGCAGAGCGTTATTTAGCGGCGAAAGATTCTAGTTTTGAAGTCTCTACATCAACTTATAATTAGTAACTGTAAAATCATATTATAAAAACCAAAGTCAGATTTCTGCTTTGGTTTTTATAGTTTATATAAATTCGGGATGTGGCGCAGTCCGGTTAGCGTACACGGCTGGGGGCCGTGTGGTCGCAGGTTCAAATCCTGTCATCCCGACAAATTAGTTTTAAGTCTTGGCACAACACGTAAGCTAATTAATGGATATATTTGAGGTTATTGAATATAAAATTATATTAGGCAGTCATTTTGAAAACATAAATACATGGTATCATTAAGCGTTTTAGATTACACATTAATAATATTGTTTTTTACGATTACCTTATCTATAGGTGTTTACGTATCCAAAAAATCTGGTAAAAATGCTTCAGAGTTTTTTCTTTCTGGAAAAACAATGCCATGGTGGTTGTTAGGAGTTTCAATGGTAGCAACTACGTTTTCTACCGATACTCCAAATTTAGTAACTGATATAGTACGAACCAATGGCGTCTCAGGAAATTGGGTATGGTGGGCCTTTTTACTGACTGGTTTATTAACGGTTTTTGTTTATGCAAAATTATGGCGAAAATCTAATGTGAATACTGATATTGAGTTTTATGAATTTCGATATGGTGGAAAACCAGCTTCATTTTTACGAAAATTTAGAGCTATTTATTTAGGAGTTATTTTTAATGTCATAACTATGTCTGCGGTTACTTTAGCGGCTATAAAAATTGGCGGTATCATGTTAGGTTTAGAGCCATGGGAAACCGTTGTTAGCGCCGGTCTAATAACCGTAATATTTAGTGCGTTAGGAGGTTTTAAAGGAGTCGTTTATACCGATTTTATTTTATTTTTTGTAGCTATGGCAGGGGCAATTGGTGCGGCGTATTACTTAGTTAATTTACCAGAGGTAGGAGGTATTGAAGCTATTATGGCTAATGAAAATGTAGTCGATAAATTATCTATTTTACCAGATTTCACAAATAAAGAAGCTTTAATAACTCTATTGATAATTCCGTTAGCAGTGCAATGGTGGAGTTCTTGGTATCCGGGAGCAGAGCCAGGTGGTGGAGGTTATATTGCCCAACGTATGTTAGCTGCTAAAGACGAAAACCATGCTATAGGAGCCACTTTTTTCTTTAATATCATGCATTATGCATTGCGTCCATGGCCGTGGATATTAGTGGCATTGGCATCATTAGTGGTCTTCCCAGATTTAGTAAGTATTCAAGAGGCGTTTCCAAACATTGCTGATGATAAACTAGGACATGATTTAGCATATTCTGCTATGTTAACCAAGTTACCAAGTGGGCTTTTAGGCTTGGTTTTAGCATCATTAATTGCTGCTTATATGAGTACAATTTCAACGCAACTTAATTGGGGCTCATCGTACATAGTTTACGATTTTTACAAGCAACAAATAAATCCAAAAGCATCAGAAAAAAGGTTAGTTGCAGTTGGTAGATTTTCAACTGTTATCCTCATGGTATTTAGTGCCATTTTAGCATTATTTCTCCAAAATGCACTTCAATTATTTGAGTTGTTATTGGTGTTTGGAGCAGGTACTGGACTTATATTTATTTTACGCTGGTTTTGGTGGCGAATAAATGCTTGGAGTGAAATAACAGCAATGTTTGCATCTGGAATTATTTCTATTTTAGTAAAGTTAACCCCGTTGGGGGCCTATTTATTTAACTCTGAAACTGGTGTGTTTGAAAGTTATTTAGAATACCCGTTTGTTGTTTTAATTACAACTATTTTATGGTTGATAGCTACATTTATAACGCAGCCTGAAAGTAAACAGGTGCTTCAAGATTTTTACATAAAAATACAACCGGGTGGTCCAGGATGGAATAAAGTGGTAAATGAAGCTGCTGCAGAACATACTAATTTAAAAACACCAGGTGAAAGTTGGAGTGTTCCATCTGGAATTTTAGCAATGCTACTTGGTTGTGTGTTAATTTACAGCTGTATGTTCGCCACTGGTTACTGGATTTATGGAGATTACACCAATGCTATCGCAATAACTTTTTTAGCAATTGTTTCGGGTGTTTTACTTAAAAATGTGTGGAAAAAAATAAAAACTACAGTTTTGTAAAATATTAATTCTGGCAAATATTGAATTTACTTTACTTTCTTTTGAAGTTTAGACGTGTCTGAAAGTTTTGTGATTGTAATTTTTGGGTTTTCATATAAATAAACAGAACTAGATCCTGAAGCATCAATAGTTATATTTTCTAATACTTCAAGAGTTGCATCACTATTAATTTCGCATAATACGGCGCAGTTTTTAATTGTGAAGTTCTTACCATTAAATTGAGAATTATTATCTAGTTCCAATTGTGCATCTACCGAAGATCCTTCTATATTGGCATTCGTACGTTGATATAATGTCGCCTTAAAATTTGGCACATTAATAAGTGCTTCTAACTTGCAGCTTCCACTTAAATTAATGTTACACACGTTAGCTGTTAAATTTAATTTTACTCTAGATTTATCGTGCCCTTTAAAATCAAAGTCATCTGATTTTATTGTAAGTCCCACCTTAGAAGAGCCTCTAGTTTCTAAAGTGCCATTTTCAATATTCATGGTAGCAAGTGATTGTATTTCGGCATCTTCTGAAGCTACAATATGCTGTAAAATATCATCATAAGTCACGGTTATTTTAAGTCTTTTTTTGGAGGTGATTTTGGCCGTTTTATTAAATGTAAGCACACTATCTATAACTTGAAACTCAATAAGCTCATGTAAATTCTCGTCGGTTTCGATTTCAACTAAAGGATTTTTATTATATACAATTTCTATTTCAAAATCTTCATCAAGAGCAATAGTATGAAATGAAGTTATATTAGTTTGCTGAATTATAACATTTCTATTTCCTTTAACTTTTTCGGCGCTTTGCGAAAATCCAACGGCATTTACAACGATACATAAAACTATGTGAATCAGGTATTTTTTCATTTTATAATATGAATTAATTATTATAACAAATATAAAACAAAAACCATCCCAAACTTTTAGTATAGTTTGAAATGGTGTAAAATATGTGTTTGGTTGATTAAAATAGTTGGTTTATTGTTTTCTAATCCTTCCAGAAGGATTATCGCTTATATCAATTTTTTCAGGATTTCCGTAATATTTAACATCCCCTCCACTAGTTGCTCTAGCTGATAATTCTTTTGAAGTATTTATGGTAATATCGGCGCCACTGGTTGCTTTTACTTCACTTGATTCTGCAATTAAATCGGCTGCTTTAATGTCGCTACCACTTGTTGCCTCCGCTATTAACTTTATTGTTTTTCCAGATATTTTCAAATCACTTCCACTGGTAGACTTGCAATTTAAAACAGAAGTATTTACATCAAGTTTCATATCACTTCCGCTAGTCGATTTTAAATTTAAAGTTTCGGTAGTAATCGTATTAGTTGAATATACATCACTACCACTTGTAGATATTATACTGGAAATATTTTTAAAATTCACCATAACTTTTTTAGATTTTGCGTTTCCAATGTTTTCTTTGGTATGAATTTTTAAAACCCCATCTTTAATTTCAGTTAATATAAGTTCATGTAAATTTTCATCCGCTTCTACAGAAATACTTTCATTGTTACTCTGTGATAAATAAACATCCAATCCTTCAGTAGCTTTTATTGTCGAAAATGGTTCATTAATAGTTCTTTCTTGTTCTATAACGTTTCCATTTCCTTGTACTCCAGAGACAAGGTTGAGATCAAAATTGCATGAGAAAAGCATCAAGCTTAAAACAGTGGCTACAATAAATTTAATAAGTGTTGTCATGATTGATTGTTTTAGTCGATTGATTTAATATTCAAATATCATTAATCTAAGTTTTGATTAGAAACTAAAATATCTGAATTGTTGTTTTTTTATGATGAATTGTTATTCGTCTGATTCTATTTTAATACCATTAGAATCAATGTTTACTTTAACATCGTCTGATTGTGCTTTAACACCGTCTTTATCTATCTTTAGGCTGCTTTCTTCAGAATTTATTTCTATACCAGTATCATCAATTTTTAATCTTGGTGTATTTACTTCTACTTCAAAATCCTCCTCAGGGCAATCCAAACATTCAGTGTCATCAAACCGAACTTTTAAATAGTGATTAATATTATCTCTTGATACAATATTCCCTTCATAACGCCTGTAATATAAGTAGGGCTTAGCACTACTATTAAAATATACTATAGTATCTTCCGGTAAGTATAAGATTATATCAATTTCTTGATCGCTGTATTTGTTTTTTGTGTTTGTTGTAAAATAAGAATCTAAATACAATGTGTTATCCTTTAAATCGAAATTGTAGTTAATGTTTTTAGCACGTTCGATGGCACTATCATAATTTCTTCCATCTGCACTTTTTTTAACAACTATTTTTGCTAAAGAGTCTGTAGTTGATCTTACTACAATATCTATATCTGAATAATAAATAATTTTGTCACCATTTTCATTATTTGCTATTTTGAAACCACTTCTGTTTCTGTGAAAATTCGGGATAAAATTATCATTACTAATCATTTTTATTTTTAAAGTGTCGGTTGCTGTAATAGGCAATTCTGTTTTTGCAATATAAGTTTCATCAAAAGCATGTTCACTGGCTTGTCTGATGCCCACAACAACAAGTGCGATGATTGACATTAACCACAAACCTAATAATGAGAATTTAGCAATATTACCTATAGACTTCAAATTGTTTATAAGAATTTTCAATCCTAAGTAGAATAGAAAAAAGAATGGAATACCTACCGCAAAAAAGGTTAATAACGATACTAACCATAATGGCGTATTACCTGCATTCACTATGTCTACCATATCTAAACCAGGAATATGTATAATATCTGCAACACCTAATGAAAACAAACCAATGATTATTCCTATTAAAGCTGTTGCCCCAACGATAATTAAAATAATACCAATAAACTTTGCGAACACTTTAAAGAAAAACATTATAATCTCTGCGATAGTATCAAAAAATGTTTTTGATGATGATTTTATAGAACTTGTTTGTTTTTTCAAATCAACATTTTTTGCTGCATTCGAAACGGAATCGCTGACATTTTTGGCTGCAGCACCTACAGAATCAGTCACGTTTTTTGCAACATCAGAGACACTGTCAAACCCATCTTTAATTTTTTTTTCAATATTACTTATGTTTACGGGCTCGCCTGTCATCATAATTTTTTCGGCAGTTGTTTTCGCTTCTGGCACTAAAATCCAAAGTAAGATATAAAGTAAAATACCTGTACCTGCTCCAAAAATTAAAAGTATCCACGCCAAACGAACCCATATAGCATCAATGCCAAGATAGTGCGATAGTCCAGACGATACGCCTCCAACATAAGAGTTTTCAGTATCTCTAAATAATTTTTTGGAAGGCGCAGATTTTTTTGAATACGATGTTTTAGGTTCGTCATCAAATATTTCGTCATCTACAAGGTAATCTTCCGGTTGTCCCATAATGGAAATAACGGCATCTACTTCCTTTATTCTAATTACTTGTTTATCGTTTTCAACACGTTCGTTAAAAAGTTCTGCAATACGCGCTTCAATATCAGCTATAATTTCAGATCGACCTTGAGAGTCTGTGAATGAACGTTTTATAGCCTCAAGATAGCGTTGCAATTTTAAGTATGCATCTTCATCTATATGAAAAAATATACCTGCTAAATTTATGTTGACTGTTTTATTCATTTTTTTGTTGTTTTTTGGCTTGTTACTTTAGTTACTGCATTGTGCAGTTCGCTCCAAGTGGTGTTTAATTCTTTTAAAAATAATTTACCTGTTTCGGTAAGTCCGTAATATTTTCGAGGCGGTCCAGAGGTAGACTCTTCCCATCTGTAATTTAAAAGTCCGGCGTTTTTAAGTCGCGTAAGTAGCGGATAAATAGTTCCTTCTACCACCAGCAACTTCGCGTCTTTTAAGGTGCTCAGAATTTCTGCTACATAAGCGTCATCATCTTTTAAGACGGAGAGTATACAAAATTCTAATACACCTTTACGCATTTGTGCTTTTGTGTTTTCTATCTTCATTGTGTCATTCGTTTAATATTGTGAAACTGTTCATTTTTTGATTGATTTTATTGATGAAATTTTTATTTATTTTCGGGCGTTACCCTATCGGGTCGGGCTTTTCGCTTTATCTTTTTCTCGTTCCTCTAAAAAGGATGTCGCTGCAATCCCTAACGCGGTTCTGTCAGCCATTTATGTTTTCGTTATAAGTCATAGTTTATTTTAAAAAATTAATCGTTAAAGGATAGTTATATAATTGACCATCACGTGCTTTTAAACTGGCAATCACTATTAAAGCAAGTTCAATTATAAATCCAATAATAGCTAAAACTCCAAGTGCTCCACCTATATAGAGTAGAGGCGAAGGTTTGCCAATATTGATATGAAAGCTTTCAAACCCGTGAAAATTTATAAAATCAAAACCATTAAATATATTGAATATAAAAAATGGGATTGTGATGGTTCCTAACATAATAGCATACAGTAAAATACTAATTTGAAAATTGATTATTTGTTTACCATGGTTATCTATAAATTCAGATTTATCCTTATTGGCAATCCATAATATAATTGGACCAATAAAGTTTCCAAATGGAATAAAAAATCTACTAAAGGTAGATAAATGAATAAATGTTGCTATGTTTTTTTGGTGCTTATCTAACATGATTTTAAAACGTATAATAGTTTCTTATACAAATATATGTCTAAAAGAAGGTACTTTGTTACACATAGTACTAAAAATTAACATAAATTTAACATATTGCAGTGTCTTTTATTTTCATAACTTAGTAAAAAATTAATCAAGTATAAATGGAGTTAACACCAAGAAAACTAAACACTTACACAATGTTCAAGCTGCCAGCCGCTTATCTATGTGGAGTAAGAACTAAGTATATTGATAATGAAAAGTCTGTAGTGGGCGTAAAGTACAAATGGATAAATCAAAACCCTTTTAAATCTATGTTTTGGGCAGTTCAAGGTATGGCGGCAGAGTTTTCTACTGGTTCATTAATGATAAGTAAAATACAAGAATCTGGAAAACAGGTGTCTATGTTAGTAACTTCTAACAATGCAACATTTACCAAAAAAGCAACTGGCCAAATAAACTTTACATGTACAGACGGTAAGGCCATAGACGTGGTGCTTCAAAAAGCTATTGCAACTGGAGAAGGGCAAACTCTATGGATGCAATCTGTTGGAAAAAACGAAGATGATGTAGTTGTTTCAACTTTTAATTTTGAGTGGAGTATTAAAGTTAAAAGCTAGTTTACTATTAGCGAAAGTTTATGAAATATTGTAACAATTTGCTCAACAGATCTACTTATAAGCCTATTAACAAGTAAACTTATTTAAAATGACAGCACACGAAATTGATTATAAAATCTACGGTGAAGAAATGCAATACGTAGAAATTGAACTCGACCCAAAAGAAGGTGTCGTGGCCGAAGCTGGTAGTTTTATGATGATGGATGATGGTATAAAAATGGAAACTATTTTTGGAGATGGTTCAAAAAAAGACACCGGCTTTTTAGGAAAAATATTAGGAGCTGGTAAAAGGATCCTTACTGGTGAAAGCCTTTTCATGACTGCCTTTTATAATAACATAGTTGGTAAACGAAAAGTATCGTTTGCCTCGCCATATCCTGGTAAAATAATACCAATAGATTTAACTTTGTTTGGAGGTAAATTTATTTGCCAAAAAGATGCCTTTCTTTGCGCCGCAAAGGGAGTCAGTATAGGTATAGAGTTTTCTAAAAAACTAGGACGTGGTCTTTTTGGTGGAGAAGGTTTTATCATGCAAAAACTTGAAGGCGATGGTATGGCTTTTGTTCATGCAGGTGGAACCATGGCTAAAAAAGAACTATCAGCAGGTGAAATTTTAAGAGTTGATACAGGCTGTATAGTTGGCTTTGATCAAACCGTTAATTATGATATTGAATTTGTTGGTGGAATAAAAAACACCGTATTTGGTGGAGAGGGATTGTTCTTTGCAAAACTTCAAGGACCAGGAACAGTTTATATACAATCGTTACCATTTAGCCGACTTGCAGGGCGTGTTTTAGCCTCTGCTCCAAAAGGTGGAGGAAAAGATAAGGGAGAAGGCAGTATTCTTGGTGGTTTGGGTGATTTATTGGATGGCGACAACAGATTTTAAGTGTTAATTATTGTTTAAATTAATATTGCTATCATTATTTTTAGTATTTTAGATTTGTAATTTAAAATTTACATCCTATAAAACAAATCTACTTATTCAACATAAAACCTAATTAAAATTATGGCGAGAGCAATGCTTGAGTATACAAAAACTATACTTAGTAAAGTTAGTTTTGATGCTACGTTGTTTTGCAAAGAAGTACAAAAGGCAATTGAAAGATTACTGCCTTATGAGATTGAAGAGCTTAAAATATTTATTCTTTCTCTGGTACAGCAAAACCCAGAATTAAATCAATGTTTAATATTTTTAAAACAATAATAAAAGCGACTTTAAGTCGCTTTTTTAGTTTTATTTTTTAGGCAAAGGACTAATAATTTTCACATCCTGAAAAGCAATTGCTCCTCTAACAACACTAGAGATAACATCTTGTAAGGCTTCTATAATCTGCATTTTCAACTCACTTTTATGATAAATAATACTTACTTCTCTGGCAGGAGAAGGTTCATTAAAGTAATGTAAATTTTCTTTTTCTTTATCGTTAATATCTAAAGTATGTAAAAATGGTAAAAGAGTCATACCTAACCCTTCATTTGATAGTTTAATTAGAGTTTCAATACTTCCACTTTCCAATTGAAATTGATCATCAGAATGATTTTTTAAAACTTTACATAAATTGATGACCCCATCACGAAAACAATGTCCATCTTCAAGTAATAACATATCATTAATATCCAAATCTGAAATATTTATTTTCTTATTTGTGTGAAGCCTGTGTTCTTTAGGAATATAACTCACAAAAGGTTCAAAATAAAGAACGCGTTCTTTAATACTGTCATCTTCTAAAGGCGTGGATGCAATGGCAGCATCTAAATGTCCATCTTTAATTCTTATAATTAACTCTTCAGTAGTTAATTCTTCTATTTTAAGTTTAATTTTGGGATGTTTTGTTATAAAAGTTTTTAAAAACATAGGAAGTAAAGTTGGCATAACCGTTGGTATAATTCCAAGTTTAAACTCACCCCCTATAAAACCTTTTTGCTGGTCTACAATGTCCTGTATCCTATAAGATTCATTTACAATATTTCTAGCTTGTGTTACAATTTTTCTTCCAATGTCTGTAAGCTCTATTGGTTTTTTACTTCTATCAAATATTTGTACATCAAGTTGATCTTCAAGCTTTTGGATTTGCATACTCAATGTAGGTTGGGTAACAAAACATTTTTCTGCAGCTTTTGTGAAATTTTGATTTTCCGCAACGGCCAAAACATAATATAATTGAGTTATTGTCATGAGTTTCAATTTAAGCTATAAAAATATAAAAACTATCAATAAAATTTATTGAAATGACTGTTTATTATAAATTTAATTTTGGTAGTATAAAATGAATATTATTTTAAAAAATGCCCATCTAGTTTTGGTTTTTGTTCTTGAAAAGTTTCATCAATGTTTATAATTAATTCATTTAATTTAGCATTTTAGATTATTATAATTTTAATTCAATAAATTAAATGTTTTATATCATAGATATTTTAGGAACTATCGCTTTTGCAATTTCCGGGGTTTTAGTTGCGTTTAACAAAAGAATGGACTTGTTTGGCATATTAATAATCGCTTTTGTAACGGCAGTTGGAGGTGGAACTCTTAGGGATTTATTAATTGGAGATACTCCGGTAAGTTGGATGAGAGATATCTCATATACCTATGTAATTTTGGCCTCTGCCATATTCGCAATTATTTTTAGAAGTAAAATTAATTATCTTCGAACCTCATTGTTTTTGTTTGATACTATTGGAATTGGATTATACACGTTGGTGGGAATAGAAAAAGGTATTAATGCAGATTTACACCCAATAATCTGTATTGCACTAGGGACGATGACCGCCAGTTTTGGTGGTGTAATTCGTGATATTTTGTGTAATGAAATCCCAGTGATTTTTAGAAAAGAAATTTATGCAACAGCTTGTATTCTTGGTGGGATTACCTACTTTTTATTAATTGAATTACCATTACAAACCAATTTTGTATTTATAATAGCAGGAATTGTAGTAATTGTTTCTAGATTATTAGCTGTAAAGTTTAAAATTGCTTTACCAACTATTTATAAAAGTGCTAAGGATTGATTAGTATATAATTAGTCAATAATTTCAACATTTCTAATATAAATATTTCGCATAGGCCAATCACCATCATCCACATCAACGGCAGCAATTTTATCTATAACCTCCATTCCGGCAATAACTCTACCAAAAATAGTGTAATCGCCATCTAAAAAATGAGCGCCCCCTCGTTGTTGCACTATAAAAAACTCAAAAGGTGATGCTAATTTATGCGGATTGTCAATTTCGCTACTGGGCATAGATATAACACCTCTGTCATGTTTAAAGCCACGTTTAGTATCGGCAGGCAACAAATATTTGCCAATATGAGCACGCTTTCTAGCAGTTTTTTTATCATCACTATTACCAGCTTGAACCATAAAATTATCTATAACTCTATAGAATTGAGTGCCATTAAAATATTTTTGTTTTGTTAAAAAAATAAAATTAGACCTATGAAATTTGGTTTCATTAAATAGCAAAATATCAATGTTTCCAAAATCAGTCGTTATACGTACTTTGTTTTCTTTATGAATTTTATCATACTCCATGAAAAAATCCATAGCACTTTTAGAATTTAATTTAGGGTATTGTCTTTCCTTCTTTTTATCAAGCGTGGTTTTTTTTTCTTTTTTTTGAGTTTTTGTAGTTTCAGGTTTTAGGATAGTTTTTTGC
>NZ_JABDMV010000016.1 GCF_013001275.1 Flaviramulus sp. | reverse complement strand
CGACCACGACCAATAGGTGTTGCTTGTTTTTCTCCGGCTTTTACACACAATAAAATATCATGCGCATTGGCATCTTCTTTTTTACAATAGTAGGTGTTATTAGTAGCTACTACTTTAATATTATGTTTTTTAGCAAGCTCAATCAAAACGGGGTTAACACGTTTTTCATCTTCTTGATTATGTCGCATTAATTCCACATACAAATCATCACCAAAAACAGATTTCCACCAGAGCAACGCTTCTTCTGCTTGATTTTCTCCAATATTTAAAATTTTACTCGGTACTTCGCCATATAAATTACCTGTTAAAACAATTAAATCTTCTTTAAATTCTTCGATTAATTTTCTGTCAATTCTAGGTAAATAGTAAAAGCCATCCACATATGCATGCGACGATAATTTCGCTAAATTATGATAGCCATTTTTGTTTTTTGCTAAGAAAACAATCTGATAACCATCATCTTTTGTAGCTTTATCTTCATGGTTGTCACAAACAAAAAACTCGCATCCTAATATGGGTTTAATTTCTTTAGCTATTGGAGTTTCTCCCTTCTCAATAGCCTCTTTGTTTTTAGCCTTTACAGTTCGATTGTGATTACTAACGGCTCTTACGAAATGAAAGGCACCCATCATATTCGCATGATCGGTTAATGCTACCGCAGGCATATTATGTTCTGCTGCTGAAGCAACCAAATCGGTAATACTTATGGTAGATTGTAATACTGAAAATTGAGAATGATTATGCAAATGCACAAAATCAATATCCTCGAGCTCCGATATGTTTTGCTTTATTTCTTCGGATGAAATGTGAGTGTCTTCAGATTTTTTTATTCGCTCTTGTATTTTGGCGCTTTCCTTTTTAAGATTAATATGTTTTAATCCTAAAAGTTGAATTTCCTTAGGATACTTTTCTTTAAAATTTTGCAGATAATCAGGCTGAACATCTAACTGTTCTTTGGTAAATTCACCTAAACGAATAAGTTCAAAAAAGCATCTTGTTGTCGCTTCAACATCAGCAGTTGCATTGTGAGCTTCATTAAAAGGTGAATTAAACAAATATTCGTGTAACTCGGTAAGTGTTGGTAATTTAAATTTACCATAACGCCCACCAGGAATTTGGCATAAACTTGCAGTATGTTCCGTACATGTATCTAAAACGGGAAGTTCTTGCAAAGGGTTTGCAACATCACCACGCACAAATTCGGCGCCCATGATATTTAAATCGAACTTTACGTTATGCCCAACTACAAATTTAGTTTTGCCTAAAGCTTCATTAAATTTTTCTAATACGTCGCTTAATGGAATTCCTTGTTCTTGTGCTAATTCGGTTGATATTCCATGAATTTTCTCCGCATCATAAGGAATGTTAAAACCATCTGGTTGTACTAAATAATCTTGATGTTCGATACAATTTCCCATGGCGTCGTGCAACTGCCACGCAATTTGTATACATCTTGGCCAGTTATTAGTATCCGTAATGGGTGCGTCCCATCGTTTTGGCAAACCTGTTGTTTCGGTATCGAAAATTAAATACATTCTTTGAGCTTATTTATTGATTCGTTTGGAACAAAAACGAAGAGCATAAAAATACGTAGAAATTATACTTTTTTAAAGGGAAGTTATAAACAATTGTAAACAAAAAACGCAACCCAATGGGTTGCGTCATCCTTAACTAAAATTAATGTTTATGACACTAATTCCTCATGTACTTTTTCAGTATTTATAGCTGCCTGTATTGCGTTTTTTTGCTTAAGCAACATAGAATCAATACTTGGAGGTAAAGTTCTTTCTTTAAGAATTTCATTATATTCTTCAAGATTGGCTTCTTCGCCTCTAATAGCTTCTTCTAAAATTGCTTCTTCATTATTTGAGCTGAAAAGAGATTTTAAAGTCATCCAATTTCTGTGCACTGTTCCTTTAATACTACCAGAATCTTCTGGTAATTCTCCGTAACGTAAGATTTCTGTTCTTAATTCTTTTGCAAATTCACTTCGTTCTGAAGCTCTTCGTTTAAAGAACATTTTTAACCTATCGTTATCAACGTTTTCAATTGCATTTAAATACCCTTTTTCGGCATCATAATTTTTTACTAATAATTCATTTAATTTGTTCGAAATTTTTTCTGTGTACTTCATTTATCATTTTCATTTTAAATTCCAATAATTTCTTTTAAGATGCTTATTGTTTCACATCGTCATATATAATATAAGGGGCAATCTCTGTTTTGTCAAGCGATTTAACATGGTTTATGAAAATTTTAAGAAGGTGTTAACAATACCTCATTGCTATTTCAAATTATGTTATTTTTGATTTATAAACAATACTCATGAAACTTAAAATTCTACTATTTTTGATTACACTAACATTATTAAACTGTAAATACCAAAACACTTCGCTATATATTGGCACGTATACCTCTGGAGCGAGCGAAGGCATTTATAAATTAGATTTTAATACCAAAACTGGAGTACTTAGTAATTCAAAATTGGTAGCAACTACTGAGAATCCATCCTTCATAGCTTATTCACCTAACAAAAAATTTATTTACGCCGTTGGAGAAGGTGGAAATGGAACAGTTTCTTCATATCAAATTCAAGATAATGGCGCTCTCAAGTTTTTAAATACGGTTGATACATTTGGTGGTGCTCCATGTCATGTTTCTGTTAATAAAGCTGGTACTAAAGTGGTAGTTTCAAATTATGTAGGCGGCAATTTTGCAATATATCATGTTAATAATGATGGTAGTTTAAGTGACGCCTATCAAGTTTTTGAACATAATTCTTCTGAGCAAAAATCGCATGCACATTCTGCCCAGTTTGTAAACAAGCAACTTATAGTGGCAGATTTGGGCAGGAATTCTGTTTATCGTTACGAAACTAAAGATGATGAAAATTACAAATTAAAAGACTCATCGTTAATAGAAATGAGCGAAAACGCAGGTCCTAGGCATTTTAGTTTAACTAAAGATGGCAAATTTCTATATATTATTAATGAATATGCAAGTACAGTTACGGCTGCAAAAAATACTGACGATTCTTTTGAACTGATTAATAATTACTCCACGCTTTCGAATGATTTTAAAGGTAATAACTCATGTGCCGATATTCATTTAAGTGATGATGAACGATTTTTATACGCGTCGAATAGAGGAGAAAATTCCATTGCAGTTTTTAAAAGAGACACAAAAACCGGACGTCTAGAAAAAACTCAAAACAAGAATGTTCATGGAGATTGGCCTCGTAATTTTACTATAGATCCGTCAGGAAAATTTCTTCTTGTGGCTAATAAAAAAAGTAATAATATATGTGTGTTTAATATCGATTCTGACACCGGAACTCTTTCATTTTTACATTCAACAGACCTGCCTTCACCAGTTTGTTTGTTATTTTAAATTCCTTACAAGAGATAACCTATTGATTATCAGTTATAAAAGAATTACAATTCAAAACATAAAAATTATTGAAATTTCCAAAAATATAGTATCTTTGCGCTCTTATTAATAACCGAGGTCGAGAACCTCAATTAATTAATTTATATGCCAGTAAAAATTAGATTACAAAGACACGGTAAAAAAGGGAAACCTTACTATTGGATCGTTGCAGCTGATGCACGTTCAAAGAGAGATGGTAAATACTTAGAAAAATTAGGTGCTTACAATCCAAACACTAATCCAGCAACTGTTGAATTAAACGTTGATGGTGCAGTAACTTGGTTACAGAATGGTGCACAACCAACCGATACCGCAAAAGCTATTTTATCTTATAAAGGAGCTTTGCTAAAAAATCATCTTGTAGGAGGTGTTAGAAAAGGTGCTTTAACTGAAGAGCAAGCTGAAGCTAAATTCAATGCATGGTTAGAAGAAAAAGCTGCTAAAGTACAAGCTAAAGAAGCTGGTTTATCAAAAGCTGATGCCGAAGCTAAAGCGAAAGCGTTAGAAGCTGAAAAAGCTGCTAATGAGGCACGTATTGCTGCTGCTATTCCTGCTCCTGTTGAGGAAGAGGTTGTAGCTGAAGAAACTGCTGAAGCGGTTACTGAAGAAACAACAGAAGTTGTTGCAGATGAAAAAACAGAAGCGGTAGCAGAAGAAACAGCGGAAGCTGCAACTGAAGAACCGGCTGAAGTAAAAGAAGAAGAATAAAAAACATTAATTTTTTATACTTTTAAACTCCGATAATTTCTATCGGAGTTTTTTATTTTAATCAAATGAAAAAAGAAGACTGTTTTTACTTAGGAAAAATTGTTAGAAAATATAGTTTTAAAGGCGAGCTCCTTATAAAATTAGATACCGATCAGCCTAACCTATATGAGAATTTGGACGCCTTATTTATTAATGTTCGAAATTCACTAATTCCTTTTTTTATCGAAAGTTCTCAGCTGCATAAATCTGATTTATTGCGTGTTCAATTTGAAGATGTAAATACAGAAGCTGATGCCGATGCGCTTTTAAAAAGTGAGGTATATTTACCCATGGAATTCTTACCCAAATTGGAGGGGAATAAATTCTATTTTCACGAAATTATCGGATTCACCATGCAAGATAAAAACTTTGGCGAAGTAGGAAAAATTATTGGTGTGAATGACACGACGGCTCAAGCCCTTTTTGAGGTAGAAAATAATGGCAAAGAAATTTTAATCCCCATGAATGATGAATTTATTATTAAAGTGGATAGAAAAAACAAAACCATTTTTGTTGAAACTCCAGAAGGACTGATCGACTTATATCTATAATGAAACCTTTTAATTTTAAACAATTTACAATCAGCCAAGACAAATGTGCCATGAAAATTGGTACTGATGCTGTTTTATTGGGAGCGTGGACTTCTTTAAATTCAAATCTGTCATCCATATTAGATATTGGTGCTGGCACAGGTGTTTTATCGCTAATGCTTGCGCAACGAAGTAATGCAGAATTGATTGATGCCCTGGAAATTGATGACAATGCCTACGAACAATGTGTTGAGAATTTTGAACAATCACCTTGGGGAGATAGACTCTTTTGCTACCATGCTTCGCTTGAAGAATTTGCAGAAGAAATAGATGATAAATATGATTTAATAATCTGTAACCCTCCTTTTTATTCTGAAGATTATAAAACTAAAAATGAACAACGAGATTTAGCACGTTTTCAAGACGCCATGTCTTTTGAACATTTAATTGAAAGTGTTTCAAAGTTGCTCTCTGAAAATGGAAGATTTTCGGTTGTAATCCCTTTTCATGAAGAGAACAATTTTATTGAACTAGCTTCAAAATTCAATCTCTATCATAATAGTATTTTACATGTAAAAGGAAATCCAACATCAGAAATAAAAAGAAGTTTAATAGAATTTTCTTTTCTCGAAAGCAAAATAAAAACGACTGACCTAATTATTGAGATTGAAAGACATCAATACACAGAAGCGTATAAAGATTTAACTAAAGATTTTTATTTAAAAATGTAATTAAAGTAATCTTTGCATTGGTCGTGTTAAACACGTTGGGCCGCCGCCGCCTTTTACACTAATTTCTTTTCCTTTATAGGCCATTACATCGCATCCAGCTTCTTCCAACAATTGTTTTGTTACAGGGTTTCCATCTACCATCACACATTGTCTTGGAGCAACTGCTAAAACATTACAACCCATAGACTCAAATTCTTCCTTAGGGACTTCAATTAGCTCGAACCCTCTCTTTACCAACTCATTTCTGAATTTAATTGGCATTAAAGGAGAGTAAACCACGGCCAAATCTTTATCAATAGGACTTAATATACTCATTAAATGAAACACATCATTTTTTCCTTTATAATGCGGCAATTCAGCTACAATAATATCTATGCCTTGAGGCTCTAATAATGTTTTCAGTTGGGCAATACCTTCTGGGTTGGTTCGATAAGTATGACCAACAGCTAAAGTTGTTTCATCTAACCAAGCGACATCGCCACCTTCAAGTGTTCCTGGAGCTTTTATGATTCCTAAAACAGGGATATCATTTTCTTTATAAATCTTCAAATGCGATTCAGGTTCATTAATCCGTCCGCCTTTTCCCATATTACAAATAATCATTCCAAAATCTGTTGCTATTGATGCGTCTCGACAATAGATGGAATCTATTTTTACAGAATTATTAAAAGAAAATTGCTGCAAGTCAATTTCCAAATCATAAAATAACTGTTCAAATACTTGATATTCTTTAATAGCTATATCAAAATTTGGTTGCTCCAAATAATTTAATTCTTTCCACTCTTTATTTAATTTGTGTTGAGAGACAAAAGCATCTTTAACCGATTTAATAAATACGGTTTTTAGTTTTAAATATTCTGAATGATTTGTAGTCTTCATTAATTTCCTTTGCTTTTAAACCATTTCATATAAATATAAACAGGCACTCCTATTAATAATAACAAGAAGCCGTAGTAGACAGTGTCTGGGCCAGAACCATATATTGCCCAAAGTGAATATATAAACCCTAAAGCAGACAATATAAATGTTTTAATCCAACTTTTTGTATGAAGTTTTTTTTCAATAATAACTAAAGAATAGGATGCTGCAGTAAACAAGTAAGGCAACAATGTAGCAATCACCGTTAGCTGGATTATAAATTCAAATTGATCCACCAAACCCTCAGTATAATTCATTAACATCACAATGGACGACAACACACCTCCAGTTACAAACCCATTTACAGGAGCTCCTTTTTTATTTTTTTTCTTAAAGAAATCTGGAAACAATTCATCTTTTGCGGTTGCCATAGATATTTGACCCGTAATTAAAATCCAACCATTTAAGACGCCAATTCCTGAAATTATAACACCAATAGCCACAAAATAACCTCCATAGTCACCTCCCATAACCTCAGCCGCTTCAGCAAAAGGGGCCGGAGAATTTTGTAATATATCTAATGGTAATACACCAAATAAGACAACGGTGCCAAGAATATATAGCACTGTTGTAATAATGGTACCTAACATAGTTGCTCTTGGTATTGTTTTTTCTGGTGTTTCTATATCTCCTGCCGGAATAGTAGCACATTCAATACCTAAAAAAGCATATAATGTTAATGTCGCTACCGCCGACAAAGTTGAAAAATCACTTTCTCCTGTTAAATTAAAAGACGGGAAATTATCAATTTTAAAAAAGAACAATCCAAAAACTATTATGAATAATAATGGCAATATTTTTATAATGGTAGTAATTAATTGAATTCTGCCAGACTCTTTAATTCCTCGTGAATTTATCCAAGTAAAAATCCAAATCAGTCCTAATCCTAATGACACAGATAAAACCGAATTTGTAGCCAATTCAGGAACAAAAAAACTAGCTGCTCCAATAACGGCAATTGCAATTGCGCCATTACTAACCCAACAAGCAATCCAATAACCCCAAGCCACTAAAAACCCTATAAAATCGCCAAATCCGGCTTTTGAATAAACGTATGGCCCACCACTTCTGCTTACAATGATTTTACTGAAGTTGCTGAATATTTTTGCTAAAATCAAGGCTCCTATCGCTGTAAAAACCCAACCTAAAAGGCTAATACTTCCATAATTTGATAATACAGCAGGCAACACAAAAATACCTACGCCTATCATATTCCCAACAACTAATGATGTTGTTGTTAGCAATCCGATTTTTTGTGGTTTTGAACTCATTTAATCGTTTTAAAAGAGATAAGTTTTAATTATGTAAATTAGAAGCGCAAACGAAAATACAATTATAATTTTTATGAATAAAAACTATAATATTAATCCTGATATTAAAAAAGCAGAAACTCTTCCTGCTAATTTTTATAAAAATGAAAACACTTTTGAAGCTTTAAAAGATCATGTGTTTCTTAAATCATGGCAATTTATAGGCGACGAAAGTTTATTAAACCAAAATCAATCTGTTTATCCTTTTACACTTTTAGAAGACTTTCTTTCCGAGCCATTATTGCTTACCAAGGATAAAAGTCAAAAAATAAACTGTTTATCAAATGTTTGCACCCACCGCGGCAACTTAGTTGTCTTAAAATCTGGAAATCAAAAAAAACTAACTTGTGGCTATCATGGCAGAAGGTTTAACCTTAAAGGTAAATTTGAATTTATGCCAGAATTTAATGATGCAATAGACTTTCCAAAACCATGTGATAATTTACATGAGTTTCCATTATTAAAATGGGGAAGTTTATTATTTGTTGGGCTAAATCCATTATTCAATTTTCAACAAGTAATTGACAAAATGAATGAACGAATTGGGTTTCTTCCATTTGATGATTTTGTGCTTTCAGATGCTTTTAATAAAGACTACACCGTAGATGCTCATTGGGCCTTATATTGCGATAATTACTTAGAAGGATTTCATGTGCCTTTTGTACATAACGATTTGGATTCCGTATTAGATTATGGCAGTTACAAAACAGAAATTTACCAATATTGCAATCTTCAAATTGGATATTCAGACGAATCAAAAAACACTTTTAATTTACCAAAAAACCATATAGATTATGGAAAAAATGTTGCTGCTTACTATTATTGGGTATTTCCTAATATGATGTTTAATTTTTATCCTTGGGGGCTATCCTTAAATATTGTTCAACCTCTAGCTCTCAATAAAACTAAAGTCTCATTTATTTCCTATGTTTTTGATACCGCTAAATTAGATTTAGGTGCGGGTAGTGGTTTAGATAAAGTTGAAAAAGAAGATGAAGAAATTGTAGAAAATGTACAAAAAGGAATTCGTTCTTCGTTTTATAAATCTGGTCGATTCTCACCTACTCGCGAGAAAGGTGTCCATCATTTTCATGGGTTGTTAGCCGATTTTTTAAATCGATAATTTCTTCAATTATTTCTAAGTTTAGTAACATTAAATTCACTTGCTTTATTTAAATTTGACATCTGTTACATATTTAACAATGAAATGGTGTATAATTTCAGAATTATGCATTCAGTTAAAAAATAATATTAGATGAAACCAGATTTATTTGAAGCACCAGATTATTATAACTTAGACGAACTTTTAACAGACGAGCATAAACTTGTGAGAGATGCTGCTAGAAGTTGGGTTAAACGAGAAGTGTCTCCTATAATAGAAGAATATGCGCAAAAAGCAGAATTTCCTAAACAAATTATTAATGGTTTAGCAGAAATTGGTGCCTTTGGGCCTTATATACCGCATGAATATGGAGGCGCCGGATTGGACCAAATTTCATATGGTTTAATTATGCAGGAGATTGAACGTGGAGATTCTGGGGTTAGAAGTACAGCTTCTGTGCAATCATCATTAGTCATGTACCCAATATGGAAATATGGGAATGAAGAACAACGCCAAAAATATTTGCCCAAACTAGCAAGTGGGGAGTGGATTGGTTGTTTTGGACTAACAGAACCAGACCATGGAAGTAATCCAAGTGGAATGGTTACTAATTTTAAAGACAAAGGCGATCACTATTTATTAAACGGAGCTAAGATGTGGATAAGTAACGCGCCATTTGCTCAGATAGCTGTGGTTTGGGCAAAGGATGAAACTGGACGAATTCATGGTTTAATAGTCGAAAGAGGAATGGAAGGATTTTCGACACCTGAAACCCATAATAAATGGTCATTAAGAGCCAGTGCAACAGGAGAGTTAATTTTTGACAATGTAAAAATTCCTAAAGAAAATTTACTTCCAAATAAATCAGGTTTAGGTGCGCCACTTGGTTGCTTAGATTCTGCTCGTTTTGGTATTGCTTGGGGGGCTATCGGTGCTGCAATGGATTGCTACGATACTGCTTTACGTTATAGCAAAGAACGTATGCAATTTGGAAAACCTATTGGGCAATTTCAATTACAACAAAAAAAGCTAGCAGAAATGATTACCGAAATAACTAAAGCACAGTTATTAGCATGGAGACTTGGTGTAATGCGTGAAAACGGAACAGCCACTTCTGCTCAAATATCTATGGCAAAACGAAACAATGTTGATATGGCAATTAAAATTGCTCGTGAGGCTAGACAAATGTTAGGAGGCATGGGGATTACGGGAGAATATTCTATTATGCGCCACTCTATGAATCTAGAAAGTGTTATTACTTATGAAGGTACTCATGATATTCATTTACTTATTACAGGATTGGATATTACTGGGTTAAACGCGTTCAAATAAAAAATTAAACCAATATGATAATGAGAAGCCTATATAGCATAGGCTTTTTTTATTTAAAACCTCAAAGCCCATTAATTCGTATATTTAGTTAAAAAGGGAAATGAAAAAGATTATTTATTTATTTATTTGTTGCACCGTGTTTAGTTATAATTGCAGTGCGGAAAGAGGTTCAATCGATGATTTTTCAGAACCAATAGATCTGGAAAATGATCCGTCAGATAATGATACAAATGTCCAAGGCGAATACAATGTTTTAGCTTTAGGGGATAGTTATACAATTGGCCAAAGTGTTTGTCAAACTTGTCGTTTTCCAGTTCAGCTAAGAGATAGTCTTGAACAAAAATTTGAGCCTGAAGCAACAATTGGTTTAAAAATTATTGCTCAAACCGGATGGCCAACTGGTAGTTTAATAAACGCCATTGAAACAGATAATACATCTTCAAACTACGATTTGGTAACACTTTTAATTGGCGTAAATAATGAATTTCAAAATAGACCATTCTCAGTTTACGAAAGTGAATTTCCAGAACTTGTAAATACAGCCATTTCAAAAGGAAAAGGAGATAAAACTAATGTTATTGTGATTTCAATACCCGATTATGCCTTTACACCATTTGGCAAAGGAAACCCTGAAATTTCGGCGAGAATTGATACTTATAATTATTTTGCTGAAAAGTATTGTATCGATAACAATATTACATTCGTAAACATTACAGATATTACGAGAATGGGACTAGATGACCCATCACTTGTTGCTTCAGATGGATTACATCCTTCAGAACAGGCATACACCAAGTTTGTTGCACGAATACTACCTTTTGCTACTGAAAAATTAAAAAATTAATTCAAACTTCTTAATTCAAACTTTAAAAATGTGTTTCAGTTTGAGTCTGTTTTTGTTTACATTTACTTCATGTTTTCATCCCGAAAAAGATTAGACAAAGCTTACAAAGAAGCTAAAATCATTAAATTTGATGACGCGAGTAAATTCATTCTCTTTAGTGATTGTCACCGAGGCGATAATAGTTTTGCCGACGATTTTGCCAATAACCGAAACATCTACTTTCATGCTTTAAAATATTATTACTCTGAAGGATTTGAGTATGCTGAACTTGGTGATGGTGATGAACTATGGGAGAACCTATCTTTTAATTCAATTTTTGACGCACATAAAAATGTATATATGTTGTTGAAGCTCTTCCATGAGCAAAAGAGATTACATATGATTTGGGGAAACCATGATATGGTATATCGCGACCAAAAATATGTTAAAAAACATTTGGCTACATATTTTGACCCTAAAGAAGAAAAAGATGTTGAACTTTTAAAAGATATAGTGTATCATGAAGGAATAGTTTTAAAACATCGAGAAACTAAACAGGAAATATTTTTAACACATGGGCATCAAGCGGATTGGTGGAATTATATTTTCTGGAGATGGAGCAGATTTATGGTACGTATTCTTTGGAAACCTTTAAACGTAATGGGAATCGCAGATCCCACAAGTCCAGCAAAAAATTACAAAGAACTTATTAAAGTTGAACGTAGAACAAAGAAATGGATTATTGAAAATAAGAACTTAATTACGATTATGGGTCATACACATAGGCCTCGTTTTCCTGATCCAGGGGATATTGCTTTTTTTAATGATGGCAGTTGTGTACACCCACGAAGTATTACGGGAATTGAAATTGAAAATGGATCAATCTCTTTGATAAAATGGCAAATTGCCACAACAGATGATGGCACTTTAAAAATTGTTAAAGTACTTTTAGAGGGTCCAAAAAAATTAATTGACTATAAAACTGAATAAGGCAAAATAAAAATTAAGATTCCGGTGCCAATGCTACTACTAATCCGTCCATTTCAGGTGTCATTTGAATCTGGCAACCTAAGCGACTGTTTTCCTTTACATCGAAAGCTTCAGATAACATAGCTTCTTCATCATCACTCATTTCTGGTAACGCTGTCTCACTTAAGACATAACATTGACATGATGCACACATGGCCATTCCTCCACAAACACCAATAGTTCCTTCTGGAGCTAGCTCATAAGACCTAACAACTTCCATTAAGTTCATCGCCATATCAGTTGGGGCAACAACTTTGTGTGACACACCATCTCTGTCGGTAATTTTTATATTAATGTCGCTCATTGTTTTAGATTTGTTTTTTAAAGCTATTCATTTTTCATGCCACAAATTTAAGGCTTGATCTTGAAAATCATTTCTATTTTGAAAGTAAATTAAGAAGATTTAGAATAAAATAAGGAATCTTTAAAATTCTTCAATTTTAAGATTCCTATTATTATTTGAAAGTTATTTTATTAACACTTTTGTAGTTTTTGCTGAAATTACAAGCTATACAACAACATTAAGCACTTGTTCTATTTGAGGTGCATACTTTTTAATAGTCATTTCTACGCCAGATTTCAATGTCATTTGATTAACCGTACAACCCACGCACGCGCCCTGTAATTGTACTTTTACTAGTTTGCCATCTTCAATACCCAGTAAAGAAATATCTCCACCATCACTTTGTAAAAACGGACGAATTTCGTCTAAAGCCTTTTCAACATTAATTTTCAGTTCTTCTGTTGTCATATGTTATTTTTTTACTGCTGCGCAGCCCGCCATTGTTGTAATTTTAATGGCTTCGGTTGGCGGTAAATCATCATTCCGTTTTACAACCTCTCGTACAACATTTTTAGTTATTTCTTCGAATGCAATCTCTAATGGTGTCGCTGTTTGTAATGCAGCTGGTCTGCCAATATCTCCTGCTTCTCTTATGCTCTGAACCAATGGTAATTCTCCTAAAAATGGTACTTTCAAATCTTCGGCTAAATTTTTAGCTCCTTCTTTTCCAAAAATAAAATATTTATTATCAGGTAACTCAGCTGGAGAAAAATACGCCATATTTTCTACTATTCCTAAAACAGGTACATTTATACTTTCTTGTTGAAACATAGCCACCCCTTTTTTAGCATCTGCTAAGGCCACATTTTGTGGTGTACTAACCACAACTGCACCTGTAATTGGCAATGATTGCATGATACTTAAATGGATGTCACCAGTTCCAGGAGGCAAATCAATTAACATAAAATCAAGCTCTCCCCAATGTGCGTCAAAAATCATTTGATTAAGTGCTTTGGCTGCCATAGGCCCACGCCAAACTACGGCTTGATTTGGCTGTGTAAAAAACCCAATAGATAATACTTTTACTCCATAATTTTCTACTGGTTTCATTTTAGATTTCCCCTCAATATTTACCGCTAAGGGTTTTTCAGATTCCACGTCAAACATAATAGGAATAGAGGGCCCATAAATATCGGCGTCTAAAACACCAACTTTAAATCCCATTTTAGCTAAACTAACTGCCAAATTAGCTGTAACTGTAGATTTTCCAACACCGCCTTTTCCCGATGCTACAGCTATTATATTTTGAATTCCAGGAATTGGTTTTCCTTTTATAACATTAGGTTTTGCCTTTGCAGGCGCTTCTACTTTTACGTTTATTGTAATTTTTGCTTTTTCATAAACCTTCTCGTGAATCGTTTTTAAAATATCCACTTCAGTTCGTTTTTTAGCCTGTAAACTTGGGTTTTTTATCGTTATATCGACAATAACTTCGTCACCAAAAGTGATGACATTTTTCACCGCACCGCTATCAACCATATTTTGTCCTTCACCCGGAACAGTAATAGATTCTAAGGCTTTTAATATATCTTGTTTATTTAACTTCATTTTCTTTATTAAGAATCAATCTAAATGCAAATATATGTAATAAAGCACTAAAAGAGAGCAACAAGGTTAGAAGATTTATTTATAGTATAAATAGATTTAATTATTAAATATCATAATTCTTTTGAAGGATCCCAATAAACCTTTTCGAGGTTTTGTATTTGATAATCAATTATAGTAATTCCTTCATTTTCTAAAAGCTGTTGCATCAGATTTGTCCCATCAAAATGATGCTTTCCCGTTAATAATCCCTTTCGGTTTACAACACGATGTGCAGGAACATCTTTACCATGTGATGCATTCATGGCATAACCAACCATTCGTGCACTTCTAGCTGCGCCCAGATAGTTTGCAATGGCCCCATAACTGGTAACTCTTCCGAAAGGAATTAATTTTGCAACCTCGTATACCTTATCAAAGAAACTAAGGGTTTCTGGTTTCATTATTAGAGCTCGTTAATAATATTAATGAAAGTTACTACAGAAATAATTCCAGTAACTCCGCCAATAATACGGTTCATGTTTTTTTGCGAAGTGAATGGTTTACTTTTTATTTTATCAAAAAAGAAAATATACATGTAAAGTGTTACAAATGTACCTGTTACTGCCCCTAACACATAAGAAGTAATGCTGATATTTTCGAATGACATCCAGCCAAACGATGCCAGCGTAATTGTCATATAGGCTTGATATGGTATAGGAAACACATTAATAGCCGATAAAAACATTCCCTGAAAAAATCGACTATGTTTGCTTTTTATTTTAGCTTCAAATTGTGGCTTTGATGCAGATTTAGCTATAAATAGATAGTAAATAGTAATTAATATAAAAATAACTAGAGCTACACTTCTAAGAACCCCGATAACATCTGGATTTGTACTTAGGTAGCTAGCAAAAATAGTAGCCACATAGGTTTGTGCCAATACTATAACACAAACTCCTATAGAAAAAACGATGCCTCTAACATGTCCTTCTTTTAAACTTATTTTTGCCGCAGTCATATTTAACAACCCAGGTGGAATAACGCCAATAAGCGCAAAAAATAATCCTAAAAAAAAGATAATGGTTAAATTCACTATTATTTAATTTTAAACCTAATATACGTAATTGGTTTGTCTTGTTCTAAATACTGCGATTCGTAAAAAGTTTGAATACTTGTTACTTCCTCTGGGCTTCCTTCTTGTTTATAAACATTGTGGTTTGCATACAGCACCTCATGTCCGGCGCCATGCAATAATCCAAGTGTGTAACCGTGCATAAACTCGCTATCAGTTTTTAAATTTACAACTCCTTCTGGTTTTAATATTTTTTTATAGCGCGTTAAAAATTGAGCATTCGTCATTCGGTGTTTCGTACGCTTGTACTTTATTTGAGGATCGGGGAAGGTAATCCATATTTCGTCGACTTCGTTCTCGGAAAATGCATAATCTATTAATTCTATTTGAGTGCGCAGAAAAGCTACATTCTCAATTTTCTCTTCTATTGCGGTTTTAGCACCTCGCCAGAAACGAGCGCCTTTTATATCAATACCAATAAAATTTTTATTAGGGTATTTTTGGGCTAACGCCACCGAATATTCGCCTTTTCCACATCCTAACTCTAACACTAATGCGTTTTCATTATTAAAAACATCTTTTCTCCAATTACCTTTTAAATTGAAGTTTGAATTTACCAACTCGTCTCGCGTTGGTTGAAATACATTAGAAAAAGTTTCGTTTTCTTTAAATCTTTTAAGTTTGTTTTTGCTTCCCAAAATTTAGTAACTATCTATTATTATAATTTACGAATTGGTAAAATTAAGCAAATATACCCGAGCCTTAATATTCTTATCTTTGAAATTAGCAAAAAATTGCGTGAGGGATTGAGGCGGCATCCTTTTTTGAGATACGAAAAAAAGATACAGCAGAAAGCCCGACTTGAGGAACGAGAGACACGCCATAATTTTTATTAATGAGCAAACAAATTTTAGTAGCGCCGTTAAATTGGGGTTTAGGGCATGCTGCGCGCTGCATTCCAATTATTAATGCTTTAATTTCTGAAGGATTTGAACCTATAATTGCTAGTGATGGTGAGGCTTTAGCGCTTTTACGCAAAGAATTTAATAGCCTACCTTGGATTAAATTGCCTTCGTATAATATTACTTATGCTAAAAATGGCAAATACTTTAAATTAAAACTAATAAGAGAATTTCCGAAACTTTTAAAAGTTATACGCGACGAGAAAAAATTAATTAATAATTTTTTAGGTAAGAACGAAATTTCTGGAATTATATCGGACAACAGACTTGGTGTAAAAAGTAAAAAAGTGCCTTCTGTTTTTATGACACATCAATTAAATGTTTTAAGCGGAAACACTACTTGGTTTAGCACAAAAATGCATCAATATTTTATTAATAAATTTGATGTTTGTTGGGTTCCTGATGCCCATGGTGCTATTAATTTAAGCGGGAAGCTGGGACGAACAAAATCATTAGCCATTCCAACAAAATATATTGGACCATTAAGTAGATTTAATTATCATAATACCGAAATTAAGTATGATATCTTGGTTTTAATTTCAGGTCCGGAACCGCAACGAACGTTACTAGAAGAAAAGCTATTTTTTGAATTTAAAAATTATTCTCGAAGCATAGTTTTTGTAAAAGGTATTGTAGAGCAAGAGCAAACTATTGAAGTTATTGGAAACATGACAATTTATAATTTTATGACCACGGAATTATTAGAGAAAACCATTAATGAAAGTGATTTGATTATTTCGAGATCTGGTTACACCACTGTTATGGATTTGGCTAAACTTAATAAAAAAGCCTTTTTTATTCCAACTCCCGGGCAATATGAACAAGAATATTTGGCTAACAGGTTAACCGATATTGGATTAGTACCTAGTTGCAGTCAAGATAAATTCACTTTAAAAAACATAGAAGAAGTTGATGATTTTGAAGGATTGAAAGCGATTGATTTTGAAGTTAATTATAAAGAATTATTCAGCCTTTTCTAAAGTAAACGAGAATTCGCTGCCAACACCATATTCACTTTCTATGTATATTTTTTCTTTATGTGCCTCGATGATGTGTTTCACAATTGACAACCCTAAACCTGAGCCTCCTTCTTTCCTCGACCCACTTTTATCTACCCTATAGAAACGCTCAAATAATCTTGGTAAATTCGCTTTGGCGATGCCTTCTCCATTATCGGTTACACGAACTATAACTTTATTTTTTATTAAATTCTCTATACTTATCTCGGTAGTTCCTTTTTCTCTACCATATTTAAGTGAATTTATAATTAAGTTAGTCAATACTTGTTGAATTCTTTCTTTATCAGCTTTTACTAAAATAGGATTTACGTAATCAGTATCAAAAGTAAGTGTTATGTGTTTTTTGTTAGCTTTGATTTCTAACATATCAAAAACATTTTCTACCAATTCGATGATATCAAAAACTTCCAAATTAAGACTTAAATCACCAACTTCAAGTTTAGTTATCATATCTAAATCTTTTATGATATAACCCAATCGTTCAATTCCCTTACTAGCTCTTTCTAAATACTTTTTGCGCAAATTTTTATCATCCATGGCGCCATCTAAAAGCGTTAGTATATAACCTTGTACGGTAAATAGTGGTGTTTTTAATTCGTGGGAAACATTGCCTAAATACTCTTTTCTATATTCTTCCCTAACATTAAGCGTCTCAATTTCGAATTTTTTATCCCGGGCGAATTTATCTATCTCTTTAGTAAGTGTGCGCATATCAGTAGTTACCGCTCCTTTCCCAAGGTTGACAGACTCTAAAAGAGTTAAATCGTCATAAATATTTTTAATTCGTTTATATATAAATCGTTCTGCATTAAATTGTATTATAAGAAATGAAAAAAGATAAATACTCGTGGCAAAAGCTATAAAGTAAAACCATGTAAACTCATTTAAAGAATACAAAAAAATGCTCATAAAAAGCGTTGTAGATATAGTAATATAAAGCGCTGTTTTAAGAGCAAATCGATATGATCTTTTAAATTTCTTTTGCATTAATCTACGAACTTGTAGCCTACACCCTTTACAGTTTTAAAGCTATTATCCCCCAGTTTTTCGCGAAGTTTACGAATATGAACATCAATCGTTCTATCGCCCACAATTACTTCATTACCCCAAACCGTATTAAGTATATCCTCTCTTTTAAAAACCTTTCCTGGTTTAGACGCTAATAAAGACAACAATTCAAACTCTTTTCTAGGTAAAATTAATTCCTTCCCTTCTGAAGTGATTTTATACTCGTCTCTATTAATAACTAAGCTTCCAATTTTAACAACATCTGCTGAATCGTCCTCTTTAAATCGACGTAATAGTGCTTTTACTTTGCTTACTAATACTTTTGGTTTTATTGGTTTTGTAATATAGTCGTCTGCACCTGCATCGAAGCCCGCTAGTTGGGAATAATCTTCTCCTCTTGCAGTTAAAAAAGTAATTATCGTGTTTTCTAAATCTGGATTTTTTCTAATTATTTCACAGGCTTCAATCCCATCCATTTCAGGCATCATAACGTCTAAAATTATTAAATGAGGAAGTTCTTTCTTGGCCTTTTTAACACCTTCTCGTCCATTTTCGGCAGTAATAACGGTGTAGCCTTCATTCGATAAATTATATCCAACAATTTCTAAAATATCAGGCTCGTCATCAACAAGTAGTATTTTAATATTTTTCTTTTTCATTATTTATAATTTGTTCACCGAAGTAAAGATAAAACTAATAACATTATTTAATATAAATTATTAAATTAATAACAATTAGGTAACATAGCGTCTTTCTGTAATTAAGCTTTCGATGTAAAACCCTTTTTTTTAACACTTATTTGGCACCACTTTTGTAGATATTTAGTATATTTATAGTGCCGAAATCTAGCTTATGAAAAAATATTACTATTTCTTATTATTTATAATAGCCATTTTCACCACTCAATATAGTGGTGCACAAAATAATGCTTTTGATAATCCTATAAACAAAAGCATAGAAGGATTATCTATTTATCCAAACCCAGTTAGTCTAGGGAAAACATACGTTTACATTTTATCAAAACAAAATTTGACCAAAAAAATTGAATTTTATAATGTTTTAGGTAAACAAATTTACGTTACTAATTTAACGGGTAAAGAATTGGATATCACGAATTTAAATAAAGGCGTGTATATTTTAAAAATTACAGAAGCCGATATTAGTGAGACGAGAAAACTAGTTATAAAGTAACAAATATTTTACTCGATAAATTTAAAAGCGATACCAATTGGTATCGCTTTTTTTTTATAAAATAATTTCAATAAAAGTGTCAATAAACGAAATAAACAGCGCTTCATAGTTTTTTGAGTTAAAAAAAATTAATTATTTCTAACTTAAAAATCATAACTAAAATTAACCAAATATGAAAAAACTTTACATTTTACTTTTTACGATTTTAATTACTTCGCTTTCTTTTGGGCAAGTATTAGTAGCAGAAGGCTTTGATTACGCAGATGGCAGTCTTGTCCCAAACGGTGGATGGGCTAATGAAAGTGGTACACCAGGAGATTTCCTAGTAACATCTGGTCAAGCTGTAGTACAACATGGTTCGCCTAGTGAAGATGTCAAACTTGCATTTTCTTCAGTTTCGGGAGATGTTTATGCCGGTTTTGATTTTTCAGTAGATGACCTTGGAGCGCCATATAGCGGTGGAACTGATTTTGAATATTTTGCCCATTTAGATTTCAAAGCTAGATTAGATATTGTAGCTCCTTCTGGAAGTGGTGATTTTTCAGTTGGTATTTCATCTGCAACAAGTACAGCTGAAGGCATATGGGGTACTGATTTATTATTTAACACTACATATAGAGCAATAATAAAGTTTGATCAAGTAACTGGTACTGCTCAACTTTGGATATCCCCTTCCGCCTCAACTGACACCTCTATTTCTGGTTCAGCACCTGGCGCTTTTAATGTAAGTGAGTTTGAACTTCGACAATCTGATTCATCTGAAAATGAAACAGTACGTGTGGATAATTTAATGATAGGACAAACTTTTGATGATGTGTTAGTTTTCGCTCCGTCAACAGACCCAACACTTACTATACCAGATGCTCCTGCAAGTGGTGGTGTATTAACAACAACACCAGAAGCACCAAATGATGCCACTATCGATTTTACAACTACTAATTTTACCGTAGCAGTTCCATCAGCTGGTGATGGCTATATAAAATGGAATGTAAAAGATGTTGGAGATAATATAATTGACAGTGGAGATATTTTTACTACAGATGGAACTGAAACTCCTGTAACTGGTTTAGTTGCTGGTAACACCTATACATTATTTGCAGAGTTAGTGAACAATTCAGGTGTTCCTATTACTCCTGCAGTTCAATATACGCTTACAGTTATTATTCCAAGCTATACTGTAGTTACAGATATTGCCGGCTTAAGAGCTGACGTTACAACAAATGGTGTGGGCGGTTATTACGAAATTTCTGGAAACGTTTTGGTAACTCACACTGATGGATTTTTTAATAGGCATTGGGTACAAGATAATAATATTGCAGGTATATTAATTACAGAGGACGGCTCTGAATCTCCAATTTCACCATACGCGGTAGGTGATAATGTTTCAGGATTAAAGGGCGGTACTGAAATAGTTAATGGTCTTTTAAGATTTCTACCTACTATAGACTCAGGTGTTGTAACTTCTTCAGGCAGTGTTACACCACAATTAGTTACTATTTCAGATTTTAATACAAATTATGCTGATTATGAATCTGAATTAGTTGAACTACAAAATGTAACATTTGATGCCGCGGATGGCGTAACAACTTTTTCGACGGGCACTAATTATAACGTATCTGATGTTACACCTAATACTGTTGTAATGAGAACAGATTATTTTGGAGCTGATTATATAGGAACTGTAATTCCTTCAGATAATATTACTAGCTTAGTAGCAATTGCAGGTCGTTTTAACACAACAGGTCAAATTTATGCTAGAAGCTTATCAGACTTTACTTTAAATTCTAAATATGTTGAGATAGAAGATTTCGAAATGTATCCAAACCCTACAAGTGTAGGCTATATTAATATTTCAAGTGGAAGCAATTCTAAAATGGATGTATCAATTTACAGTATTTTAGGAAGACAAATTATCAGTGAAAATGTAAATAATAAAAGACTTGATATTTCTAGTTTAAAATCTGGAGTCTATATTTTAAAAGCTCAGCAAGATAACGCCATAACTACTAAAAAATTAGTGATTCAATAAGCATTATACTTTAATTTATATTCATTAAAAGCGTTGTTTTTTAACAACGCTTTTTTATTTTCTATACTTTTGCTTACTTATATTAGTATGATAAACACACATTCCATTTTTAACATAAAAAATCAAACTGATTTTGAAAATTTGGCTTTACAATTTTTCAAATTTCAATTTGAAAACAATCGTGTGTACAGGTCATTTTGCGATTTATTATTTAAACATCCTAGTGAAGTTAAAACCATACAAGATATTCCATTTTTACCGATACAGTTTTTTAAAACTCATAGCGTTTTAAGTTCAAACGAAGAGGTAAAAACGACTTTTACGAGCTCAGGAACTACAAAAAGCGCGATTAGTAAGCATCATATTACCGATTTAGAAATATATAAACATAGTTTCACAAAAGGCTTTGAACAATTTTATGGTAATGTAGAAGATTACGTCGTTTTAGGCCTGTTACCTTCTTACTTAGAACGTGAAGGCTCATCTTTAATCTATATGGTTGATGCCATGATAAAATCCTCAAAACATCCAGAAAGTGGTTTTTATTTAAATAACATTTCAGAGTTAAAAGAGATTTTAATCAAATTAGATTCAGATGGAAAAAAAGTAATATTAATAGGTGTTTCTTTTGCACTTTTAGATTTAATTGAAACCTATCAATTCCAATTAAAAAACACCATAATTATGGAAACTGGCGGGATGAAAGGACGCCGTAAAGAACTCATCAGAACTGAGCTTCACACAACGCTAAAAGCAGGATTTGGAGTAGATACTATACACAGTGAATATGGCATGACTGAACTCTTAAGTCAGGCTTACTCCAAAGGTCTAGGCATTTTTAATTGTCCGCCATGGATGAAAATTTTAACACGA
>NZ_JABDMV010000010.1 GCF_013001275.1 Flaviramulus sp. | reverse complement strand
TTAATCCAGGATATATATCAAAGTTTGTGTCAATATTAACAACGTTACCTAAGTTAGCATTAAAACGCACTTTAATATCAAAACGATCTTCAAAACTAGCATTCATATTTTCTATACTATTGTTTTTTAATGAATCATTAAGACCCAATGTATAGCTAGAAGAAAACCCAAACGATATATTTTGGCCTACACCAAAATCATAACTTGCATTAATACCAGATCCGCCATCTTGAAAATTAGGACCTACTTGAAACTTGTTATCACCCTTACCAATATATGCTTGACTATAAACTAACGAAGCACTTAAAATGGTTAATAATAAAAATATTTTTTTCATAATTTTTTTTAAATTTAAGTTGGCAAAGATATTATAAGTTTTTATATAAAAAAGTATTATTCATAACTGTTTGTGGGTTCTTTTTACGGCTTCTTCATTTTTCCATTCAATCCATTTTTGTCCTTTAATACGGCGCATCATGTTATCATAATTACGCATTATAAACACATTATAAATGGCTTTGCTAAAGTTTTTTGGGTTTCTGGCAATCGCACGTAAACTCATTGAAAATCCGGGTGTTATGTAGCGCATGTAATGCCAGTAGCCTTCGGGCATATACAACACCTCGCCATGGTTTAGCTCCGTTTTATAGCCTTTTGCTTTTTTTAACATGGGCCATTTTTTAAAATCGGGGTTGTTAAAATCAATATCCTCTCTGGTAATTAACGAGTGCGGTATTTTATATAAAAAACTGTTCTGTTCTTGGTCAAACAAAATAATTTGTTTTTTACCTTCAAAATGAAAATGGAAAATGTTAGCAAAATCTATATCATAATGCATAAATGTATGTGAATCCTTTCCACCAAAAAATAGCATCGGGATTCCTTTCATTAAGCGCAAACCCAAATCAGGGTATGAAAAATCTTTTCGTAACTGCGGTATTTCCTTTAAGGCATTCCACAAAAAAATACGGTATTTAGTAGGCTCGCGCTTTAATAAATCAATATAATCGCCAAGTTTCATTTTGGCATGTGGCTCGTTAAACCCATCTTTATAATTAACAGGCCTGTCATCGTATAATGGAATAGTAATATCGCCACCAACTGCTTTCATATAGTCTAAATTCCACTTACTATACGCTGGCCAATCATCAATACAATGGGCAATTACCACAGGTTTTTGCGGTTTAAAATAATGCTCAATAAAATCCGCTTTGGTAATTGTTTTTACACGCGGAATATCTTGTAAATCTAACGACAAGGCTAAAAAATTTAAGGTATAAAGTTAATAAAACGATGTGAAATTTAAAATAGTATCTGGGCCTTACCATAAGGGTAGGACTATACGCTAAAAGTCTGCGCTTAGCCGTTAACTATTCTAACTCGCTGTGGGCTATCACTGCTATTCCTAACGCAAAAGCACTATGATTAGTCCTTTTTGTATTTTCTTGAGTTAGAAACTATAAGTAAATAAGGCAAACCGAAAACAATAGTGACAAATAATACGAGTTTATCATATTGAGGCACTTCATAGTGGTTTATAATAAAATTGCCTAAAATTAAAATTAATGCCATACCAAACAAGGTGTTTTTAAAGACAGTCGCAATACCTTCTATATCGTATTTCTTCTTTTTTTCTTTAGGCATGGTGTTGTAACCTGCAATTAGAAAATATAGTTTCCCGTATTTTATGGCAATTCCGAGAACAACCAATATTATAGCAACGGTTATTAACATAGTATTTATTTAACAGCTTTTGCTTTTTGCTTTGCTAATTCATTACGCTCGATAGAATGCTCTGGTCTGGTCCATTTTGGTTTTTCACCCAGCGCTTGGTGTTTAGAATCTTTCGCTTCAACCGTTTCTGGTTGCATTTTTTTAATGAATGGTTTCTGTGGATTTAACCCTAACAACTCAAACATTTTCATGTCTTCATTCACATCTGGATTAGGTGTGGTTAATAATTTATCACCAGCAAAAATAGAGTTTGCACCAGCAAAAAAGCACATAGCTTGTCCTTCACGAGTCATTTCGGTTCTACCAGCGCTTAACCGCACTTGTGTTTCTGGCATTACAATACGCGTTGTTGCCACCATTCTAATCATTTCCCAAATAGATACCGGTTTTTGATCTTCAAGAGGTGTTCCTTCAACAGCAACTAATGCATTAATAGGAGTAGATTCCGGTTGCGGATTTAAAGTTGAAAGTGCAACCAGCATGCCGGCTCTATCCTCTACCTTTTCACCCATTCCAATAATTCCGCCACTACAAACGGTTACATTGGTTTTACGAACGTTGTCAATAGTTTCTAAACGGTCTTCAAAACCACGTGTAGAAATAACTTCTTTATAATATTCTTCCGATGAATCTAAGTTATGATTGTAAGCATACAAACCTGCTTCGGCTAATCGTTGTGCCTGGTTTTCGGTAATCATACCCAAAGTACAACACACTTCCATGTCCAGTTTATTTATGGTACGCACCATTTCTAAAACTTGGTCAAACTCTTCACCGTCCTTCACATTTCGCCATGCGGCACCCATACAAACACGCGAACTACCACTTGATTTTGCACGCAACGCTTGCGCTTTTACCTGTTGCACACTCATTAAATCATTTCCTTCAATATCGGTATGATAACGTGCTGCTTGCGGACAATATCCGCAATCTTCAGGACAACCACCTGTTTTTATAGACAATAAAGTACTTACTTGTACCGTATTAGGGTCGTGGTGTAACCTATGAATTGTGGCTGCTTCATAAAGCAATTCCATTAAGGGTTTGTTGTAAATATCTAGAATTTCTTGCTTGGTCCAGTTGTGTTTGGTCTCACTCATAAATCGGTTAGTTTTCAATCTCAAAAATAGTAATTAAATAACGAATCTCTTAGTTTTTACTTAATAAAATAGACACGGCATTGCCGCCAAATCCAACGGCATTCACTAAAATATTATCAATTTTATTTGGTGTTTTTTCGTTTTCTAAATAAGGAATACCAACAAACTGCTGGTTCTGTAACATTAGCACAGCAAGTTCGATACTTAGCATGCCTGATGCCCCAAAAGTGTGCCCTAATTTCCATTTGTTCGATGTTAATGCTGGTATGGTTTCGAAAACAGTTTCAATGGCCTTAAATTCTGAAAGATCACCTTTAATAGTACCTGGAGCATGCATTACAATTACATCAACTTCGTTAGGGCTTATTTTCCCCAGTGCCATTTTCATAGATTTTTGAAAACATTTTGCATCACTTGAAATAGAAATATTGTGTTGTAAAATTTCGGTGGCATAGCCATAACCACTTATAAAAGCTAAGGCATTTTGTTTTTTTCCTTCCTCCAAACATGCCATTGATGAGCCCTCGCCCAATATCATGGTGTTATGTTTTTTGTCCAGATCTAGGGCTCTACAAGGATAACTTTGATTGTAATCCGCGTAAATTTTTAAGGCTTTCATTTGTGCTATGGTGAATGGTGTTAATGGTGCCTCACTTCCGCCTACTAAAAATTTATTACACATACTGGAATTTATCCATGCAATACCGTTTAACATGGCATGTAACGCTGTAGAACAAGTTATAGAATGGCTTATCTCTGGACCTTGCGTTTGTAAATCATGGGCCACCCAAGATGAGATGTTTCCTAAAGTGGTGGTTGGTGAACTTAAGGTTTTAGCCCTTTGATTTATAATAAAAGCTTTGTGATATGATTCAAAAAGACTGGTTGCTCCACGAGACGAGCCAATGTTTATTCCAAAATTATCAGCTCCACTCCATTTGGCTTGTTTAGTTGCTTGTCTTGAAGCATAAACGGCATATAAAACGGTATCATCTAGTGATTTGTATTTGTTGTCTGACTTTCTTAAAGCTTCAATTTCTTGTTTGGCTTCTTTTGAAAGTTCAGCAACTAAAGTATTGCCGTTTTGAAATGATTTTTCAGTAATGTAATGACTATTATTTTGATACTTTTTCCATGCCTCATCTAATGTTATTCCTAAAGGCGAAATAGAAGCAATAGCAGTAATTGAGATTGGTTTTTGCAAAAGAATTGTTTTGCGTGCAAAGTTATACTATTTCTAAAGCATCTTCAATAACTTGATATACTTTATGTAATTGTTTTTTGGTAATTACGTAAGGTGCTTGGATGTAAATGGTATTTCCTAAAGGTCTTAAAAACACGCCATTTTTCATGAAAAACTTAAAAAGTTTATCGCGTAAATTTCCATAGCGTTCCATTTTAACATCTAAATCGAGTGCGAAAATAATTCCTATTTGCCGAATTGATTTGACTTTAGGACGCGTTTTAACACGCTCACCAAATGCTTTATGTTGTTTCGTAATTTTTTTTATATTATTTTGAATTGCATCTGATTGTAATAATTCTAAACTAGCCAAAGCCGCTGTACATGCCAATGGATTTGCAGAATAAGTATGTCCATGAAATAATCCTTTGCTTAAATCATCACTGTAAAAAGCGTCATATATTTGTTTAGAGCAGGTGGTTAGTGCCATAGGAAGTAAACCACCTGTTAGTGCCTTACTTAAACATATAATATCAGGTTTAGTTTCTATATAATCTGAAGCAAAATGTCTGCCTGTCTTGCCAAAACCAGTCATTACTTCATCAGCAACCGTAATAATATTATTGTTTTTACAGAATTTTAAAATGCTATTTAATCCTTCTGCGTCATGCATTTTCATCGCGGCCGCACCTTGCACTAAAGGTTCGTAAACAAAACCGGCCACATTGTTGTTTTTTGTAATAGCTTTTAAGGTATTTAAAATAGCTTCATGATTCTCTCCATTTGGAGTAGGAATGCGTTTCACATCTAAAAAAAACTCTTCGAAGGGACTATTGTAAATAGATAAACCAGAAACACTCATGGCGCCAAATGTATCGCCATGAAAACCATCTTCAAAAGCAATTAAAGTGCGTCGTTTTTCTCCGTTATTAAAATGATATTGCAATGCCATTTTAATGCCAATCTCCACACTGGTTGAGCCATTATCACTAAAGAAAATTTTGTTTTGATTTTCAGGAAGTATTTTTATTAAGGCTTCTGATAGTTTAATGGCCGGTTCATGAGTAAATCCGCTAAAAACTAATTGATCTAACTGTTGCATTTGTTCAGAAACACGACTAGTTATGTGTTTGTTGCAATGCCCGTACATACAAGTATACCATGATGCAATGGCGTCGATATAGACATTGCCATCCTCATCAGTTAATTCACAACCGTTTGCTTTGGTTATGGCAATAGTTTCTGGATGCAACTTGTGTTGTGTTAAGGGATGCCAAAGGTGTTTTTTATCGCGGTCTTTTAAGTTCATTTATCGTCATGCTGAACTAGTTTCAGCATCGCATTAAATTAATAATTTAAGGTTTTTAATGATGGAATAACTGTTTTAATTAATTTAAGTTTCCATTCTTTATGCCAATTTTTTAATTGTTTTTCTCTCGCTATGGCCTCATAAATATCTGTATAAGTTTCAAAATAAATCAAATCTTTTATATTATATTTTTTTGTGAATTTGGAAGCAACTTCATCATAATGTTCTTCAAGTCGTTTTGATAAATTTGCCGATACTCCAATATAAAATGTTGTCCTATATATATTGGTTAATATGTAAATATAACTCGATTTCATTTCAATTATGTGACACTGAAACAAGTTCAGTGTGACGTTTTATAGTTTTTCTTTAAACATTTCCGCATATTCTTTTATCACATTTTTATCAAAATAAGGCTCTTCTTCAATTCTTCCAATTACTGGTACTTGAGTCATTTTTTTAATGATATTTTCAGTTGATTTATGTTCGTTGCCGCTAAAAATTATTGATACATCAAAACCTTTTGCTTTTAAAGTATTAACAGTTAAAAGTGTGTGATTGATACTTCCTAAATAATGCCTAGAAACCACAATTACTTTGTAATTGATTTTTATTAAATCAAGAACAGTTTGCTTATTATTTAATGGAACCAACAAACCACCCGCACCTTCAATTACCAAATGGTTATTAGTTTTTGGGGCGATAACTTTTTTTATGTCTATTTGACTTCCATCTATTTCAGCCGCAGCATGCGGACTCATAGGGGTTTTTAAAGCATAACTATTTGGGTGAAATTTTGATTTTTTGTTTGAAATCAATTTTTCAATTTTTTTGGTATCGCAGTTATCTAATTCGCCAGCTTGCACAGGTTTCCAATAATCGGCTTCTAGTGCTTCAGTTATTATTGCAGAGGCTATTGTTTTACCTACATCGGTAGAAATACCAGTAATAAAGTACGTTTTCATTTTACAAAAGTAGCTAGTAACTTTAAAACATTTGATATTTCTTCGGTAGAATTATAACTGTGTAAACAAAATCGTAAACGTTCACTTCCTTTGGGTACGGTAGGAGATATAATGGGTTTCACATCAAAACCTTTTTCTTGCAATTTATTTGCTATCGATTTGACGTTTATATTACCAGAAATTATACAACAATGAATGGCCGAATTACTTTTAATGAATATATTTTCAAGCTTGTTTTTTGTTATTTCCGTATTAAAAAAGCGAATGTTGTTATGTAATACTTCTATCCTTTTGGTGTCAATCATCTCATGATAAGCTGAGTTTATGGTTGCCAAACTATGCGCAGGTAACGCTGTTGTGTAAATAAAACTGCGAGAATAGTTTACTAAGTATTCTTTTAATTTTTCACTTCCTAAAATAACAGCACCGTGACATCCTAAAGCTTTCCCAAAAGTGATTATTCGAGCAAAAACCGCATGTTCTAAATTTAAATCTTGAATAAGTCCAGATCCATTTTTACCAAAAACCCCAACGGCATGCGCTTCATCAATCACTAAATAAGCATTGTGTTTTTTGCTAATATTTGATAAATCCTTTAAATCTGGAGAGTCACCATCCATAGAAAAAACAGCCTCGGTAACAATATAGACAGTCTCATGAGGCATGCGAATTAGCATTTCATCAAGACTTTCTAAATCGTTATGTTTAAACTTATAAGCTTTCGCGTTACTCATTGAAATACCGTCACGAATAGAAGCATGAATATATTCGTCATATAAAATTATATCGCCTCGCTGTGGTACGCTGGAGAAAAACCCAACATTAGCGTCGTATCCAGAATTAAATATTAAAGCAGATTCACTTTTATGGAAATTGGCTAACATGCTTTCAACAATAGTAAATAACGGGTGATTGCCCGAAAGTAAGCGCGAACCCGTAGCGCCGTTTTGTTTTATGTTATGCCCAATTAAAAACTTATGCGCTTCATTAAAAATAGATTCAGATTTTGAAAACCCCAAATAATCGTTCGATGAAAAATCAACTAAGTTATGATGTATCCCTAAAATACGTAAGGCGTTATTCGCTTTGCGCTCATCGAGTTTTTGTTGAAGTTTTTTGGGTAACATTGGGTAAAGATACAAAGAGGAGTTAGCTTATTAAAATATCTTTTTTTAATAAAAAATTATTGTTTATCAATAATTTTTGTATATTTGTTATCGATAAACAATAATTAGTTATGAAAGATAACACCAAAATACTTACTATTATTACATACGTGGTTTTACTATCATCAGTGTCTATTTTGTTAAATGATATGCGCGAGTTTGATTTTAATCAATTTAAAGAGTTTCAAAATTGGGCTAAAGCAGCCAATAAAAATGATAGTTGGTTTACTTCTAAAAATGCCATTCAATGGAGTTATTATACTATAAGTGCTGGTTTGTTTTTCTGGAGAGGCTGTCTTATTTATGGATTTTCTTATTTTCTATCTATTCTGAAAGAAATTGAAAATGGAAACTATTTTAGTGATAAGAATATTAAATATTTTAAGAAAATTGGAAATATCTTTATTTGGTATACTGTTAATGTGTTGATTTTAAGATTCCTTTTAGCGGCTATTAACAAATCTTCTTTTAACTTTTTTAACGAGCTTAAAGCCGAATTCACATTTTTAATTCCTGCGGGATTAGCATTTTTTATTCTTGCTGAAATTTTTAAACGCGCTAAGGACACTGAAGAAGAAAACGAATTAACTATATAAGTATGTCGATAATCGTAAACCTAGATGTAATGCTTGCTAAACGCAAAATGCGAAGCAATGAACTGGCAGAGATTATTGATATTACGCCTGCAAATCTTTCCATATTAAAATCTGGAAAAGCAAAGGCGGTTCGGTTTTCAACTTTAGAAGCTATTTGCAAAGCTTTAGATTGCCAACCAGCAGATATTTTAGAATATGTTGAAGATTAATTTAATGCTAAAATTGTATTTTTGAAATACTCTAAAATATACTATTCCATGAAAGCCTCTTGTTTTGTTCTCTTATTTGTTATCACTAGTTTATGTTTTGCTCAAAACACTCAAATTGTAAAAACGGATGATGGAAAACGTGTTTTATTAAATGACAATTTTACGTGGGAGTATATTGATAAAGAAAGTGATACTACTAGTATTTTAATTGCTGAAGATGGTGTTGACTGTAATGTAGCTGATGATTTTGAGGAACCCGCCTTAAATAGAAAAATTCAAGACCAATTAAAAAAAGGTAGAGCGACAATTAATGATGTAAAAAAGAAGGTTGCTAAAGATTATAATTGCACAATCGATGATGTTTTACTGTTATCTTTTTCGGAACAAAAAACTAAAGCGGTCTATAAATTTTGCGCCAACGGTATCCGAGTAATTTACAAACGTGTTGGTCATTCTATTATAAAAAGCAGAAAGCTTTTTTAACCTAATTTTTATTGCCGCCTATTAGCCAAAAGAGGCGGCGGTTCTCCAGTAAAAGGGTTCCATCTACTAATACTTTTAGCTTCCATTCCAGCAGCATTTATCACAGCTCTGTCGCCATAACGTTCGCGCATGTTATCTATAGCCTGACTTAAATGAAGCTGCTTTTCGTTGTCTTCAAATAAATTAATTTGGTGTCCGCCTTCTACCAAATGACTAAATTTTACACCAATAAGTCTTACTAGTAAACGCCTGTGATATAATTTTTTGAATAAATCTAAAACTACAGGAATAATGTTATGGTCCATGGAGCTGTAAGAAATACGCTGTTGTTGGGTATACGTTTGAAAATCAGAGTATCTTATTTTAAAGGTAATACAAGCAGTTAGTTTGTTACCTCGGCGTAATTGGTAAGCGAGGTTTTCTGCCATAGCAATAATGATTCCTTTTAGCTTTGTAACATCGGTGGTATCTTTATTAAAAGTACGCTCTGTTGAAATAGATTTTCGTTCGTGGTATTGAATTACTGGGCTGTTATCTATACCATTAGCTTTTTTCCAAATACTAAGTCCGTTTTTACCCAATACTTTATGCATTAATTGCATGGGCATTTCTTGTACCGTTTGTATGCGTTTTACTCCCAAATCGCATAACGATTTATAGGTAACTTCGCCAACCATAGGAATTTTTCTAACAGACAAAGGCGCTAAAAATGGTTTTTCGGTGCCTTTTATAATGCGTATTTCATTATTGGGTTTTGCTTCTCCAGTGGCAACTTTTGATACCGTTTTATTAATGGACATGCCAAAAGAAATAGGTAATCCGGTTTCCTTTATAATACGGTGGCGTAATTCCGAAGCCAGTTTGTGGCACCCAAAAAACTTATCCATGCCTGTTAAATCGATGTAAAACTCGTCAATCGATGATTTTTCGTAAAGCGGCACGCTTTCTTCTATAACATCGGTTACGTTTTTTGAAAAATTAGTATAAATACCCGAGTTACCACGAAGCACTATAGCTTCTGGACATAATATTTTTGCCATACGCATGGGCATTGCAGAATGTACACCAAATTTACGCGCTTCGTAACTGCAGGATGCTACAACACCTCTGTCTGAAGTGCCGCCAATTAACACAGGTTTTCCAATTAACCGACTATCGAGTAATCGTTCACAAGACACAAAAAAGGTGTCTAAATCCATATGCACTATGGCTCTATTATCAGTTATCATATAGCAATAGGTTTTGTGTTTTCACTATAGCGAGGATCTTCAATAACAGCTAATTTGTACATAGATACTACTTCAATATTAATACAATCAAATTCTTCTAAAACCTTACCTGTTATGTTATAAACGCCTCTTCCTCTAAAAGGAAATTTTGCTGCTATAGGCGGGAAATGGACGGTGTCTATAAAGTGCCCATCTCGATCTAAAAAAGTTCCGAAATACATCATTTTCTGATTTTTTGTAGCTGTATTTTTTGTTGTAATTAAATAGCCTTCAATACTTATAATTTTTCCAATCTGTTTTGGTAATTCAGTTGCTTTTATTTGGGTTTTTAATGGTTTTTCTAATAGTTTAAAAGGACTGCAAAGCGGAAACCCTAATAACTCCATTTCATCAAAAGCATTTTCTAAAAATGTACTTGGAAGCTGCGGTGTTTTATAATGTATTTTTTCGGTTTTAAATAGCGTTGTTATATATTCTTTAAAAACCACCTTGCTAATTTTAAGATGTGCATCCCAAAGTAATTCACGTTTATTTATTCCTGTAAAGCGAAAGGCATTAATTTTTATTAGTATAGAAATTTGTTCTATAGATATTGGCACACGATCTATAAAATCGTCTAAGCTTTTAAACAAGCCGTTTTTTTGACGTTCCTTAAGAATATTTTTTATGGTTTTAACCTCCAAAGCATGTAAAAACATAAAGCCTAAATAAATGGTTTTTTGCTTGATATAGGTTTCATTAAAGCTGGTATTTATACAAGGCGCTTCAATAATACCTCCATGCATCCTGGCTTCGTGTACATAGAGTTCGGTTCTGTAAAAACCACCAAAGTTATTTATAGTGGCTACCATATATTCTAAAGGGTAATAGGCTTTTAAAAATAGGCTTTGGTAACTTTCTACGGCGTAAGAAGCAGAGTGTCCTTTTGCAAAGGCATAACCTGCAAAACTTTCTATTTGTCGCCATATTTCAGCGGTTAGTTTTTCGGGGTTTCCTTCTTTTTTACAGTTGTTAAAAAACTGCTGTTTAACTAATAAAAACTCATCGCGCGAACGAAATTTTCCCGACATACCTCTACGTAACCTATCGGCTTCGCCTAATGTTAGTTTCCCAAAATAATGCGCGACTTTAATAACATCTTCTTGATATACCATAACACCGTACGTTTCGGGCATAATACTAAGCAACACAGGGTGTGCTTCTTTACGCCGATCAGGATAGCGATAACGTAAAATATATTCGCGCATCATGCCCGATTTAGCAACTCCGGGACGGATAATAGAGCTGGCAGCCACTAAGCCTAAATAATTATCAACTTGTAACTTTTTAAGCAACATGCGCATTGCGGGAGATTCTACATAAAAGCAACCAATAGCTTTGGCATTTCTTAGCAGATGTTTAATGCGTTCATCTTGCTTAAAACGTTTTATGTCATGAATATCGATGGGTTCTTTTTCTGGATGGTTATACTTTACTATTTCTACAGCTTCTTTAATTTTTCCTAATCCACGCTGACTTAAAATATCGAATTTATATAAGCCAATATCTTCGGCAACAACCATATCAAATTGCGTGGTTGGAAAGTTTTTTGGGGGCAAAAAAGTGGCGGTATAATAATGAATGGGTTTTTCCGAAATAATAATACCACTAGAATGAATGCCCAAGTAGTTAGGGAACCCCTGAATGTACTTGCTATATATTAACACAAGTTGAGATAATTTGTCTAAATCATTAACATTGTATCTGCCTCTGGTAAGTACATCCATTTCGGCTTTTGGTAGGCCAAAAACTTTACCCAATTCTCTAACTGATGCTCTAAATTTAAAGGTGTTGTAAACGGTAAGTAAAGCTGTGTTTTTAAAGTTTTTAAAAATGAAGTTGGTAATATCATCACGGTCGGTCCATGAAAAATCAATATCGAAATCTGGCGGATTTTTTCGGTATAAGTTTATAAACCGTTCAAAATACAAGTCTAATTCTATAGGGTCAACATCTGTAATACGTAATAAATAAGCAACAATACTATTGGCGCCGCTACCTCTGCCTACATAAAAATAACCTTTACTTCTGGCGTATTTTAAAATTTTCCAGTTGATTAAAAAGTAAGAAACAAAGTTTTTTTCTTTAATAATATTTAGCTCCTTTTCTATACGGTTGTAAATAGTTTCATTGGGATTTTCGTAGCGGTATTTTAAACCTTTATAAGTTAATTTTTCTAATAGCTTATAATCTAAAGTTTCTGTTTTTGTATACGATTTTTGATTGTTGGGAGTTTCTTGTGTGAAATCAAATGCAATAGAACAATTGTTTAAAAGCGACTTGGTATTTTCTATAAGCTCTGGAAATTCTTCGTAGGTTTCGTGTAATTCATTATAAGGTAACATTCTGTCGGTTTCTTTTCCTTCTTCACTTTTAGGAAGTTTACTTAATAATGTATTATTATCAATAGCACGTAGTAAACGATGGGTGTTAAAATCTTTTTTATTCTCAAAAGAAACGGTTTGTAACACCACTAATTTATTTCTTAAGCAATTCCATTTTGAGAATTTAAGCTTGTTGAGGTCTTGGGGTTTTATGCCTAAAAACTCATTTGTTTTAAGGTTAAAATTAGCACCATGTTTGTAAGGGTAAATAACAAAAGTATGTTCTAGTTGAGGTGCTTGTTCAGGAATTTTTAAACTATCATCGTGTAAAAATTGCGACAAATACCTATTTATATTTTGAAAACCTTCATTGTTTTTTGCTAACAGGATAAATTGTTGCTGTGCTCCGTTTCTAAAATCAACACCTACTACGGGTTTTACTTTATATTTAGGAGATAGTCTAATAAAATCTAAACACGCCGATGTGTTGTTAATATCGGTTAGTGCCAAGGTGTCTAAGCCATTTTCAGAAGTAATAGCAAGTAGTTTTTCTGGCTTTATGGTGCCATAGCGCAGGCTGTAATATGTGTGACAATTTAGATACATAAGTTTAAAACTATTTCTTCAGACAAATCACACCATTAAAACGCCCTTTTTTGCGCTAGCCTTCAAAAGAAAAAGAAACCGTAGCGATTACTATGCTTGATTTTTATTTTTTGTCTAACACAAAAAATCATCATTTTCTTTTTGTATGATTTAGCCTAAGAAATAGTTTAACAAAATTAACTACAATTAAAAGTAATTGTTGCTTATATTTGTAGCAATAAATGTTAAATTATTGAAATACCTTTATACATATGAAGTATATCCAAACTAATATTAAACACTTACGAACGCTAAAAAAGTTTTCACAAGAACGTTTTGCTGATGAGTTGAGTTGGACACGTTCTATTGTAGGATCATACGAAGAGGGGCGTTCTGAACCACCTATAGATAGGTTAATCGAGCTATCAAACTATTTTAATATTCCTATCGATATATTAGTTAAAAATGATTTACGAAAAACTAGCGAAACTTCGTTTATTGAAGTAGGGAACAAGCGTGTTTTATTCCCGATTACAGTTAATGAAACTAATGAGGATTTAATAGAAATAATTCCTGCGAAAGCATCGGCAGGATACCTACAAGGATATTCGGATCCGGAATATATTGAGCAGCTGCAAAAAATAAAACTTCCTTTTTTACCCACAGGGACTCATCGTGCATTTCCTATAAGTGGTGACTCTATGTTGCCTGTAAAAGATGGCTCTTTTATTGTTGCTAGATTTATGGATGATATTAGCAATATTAAAGACGGACAAACTTATATTGTTTTAACTAAAAATGACGGATTAGTATACAAAAGGGTTTATAATAAAATTAAAGCCCAAAATAAATTAGAATTACATTCTGATAATCGATTTTACGAACCTTATAGTGTGCACCTTGAAGATGTGTTAGAAGTTTGGGAATTCACCTGTTGCATTAACACTCAAGAGTATGATAAAGATGAATTAAAATTGAGCAGTATAATGAATATGTTTCAGGAACTTAACGTGGAATTAAAATCTATTAAAGATTTGAGAAAAGAAGTTTATTAATGAAGATTATTTTCAAAAGAGCATCTACAAATGAAGAGCTAAAGCAAATTCTCGAACTTCAGCGTGCTAATAATGCTACTTCAATTTCTGAAAAAGAAAAACAGAATGAAGGTTTTGTAACTGTGCAGCATACTTTTGAAATCTTGAAAGCTATGAATGATAAGTGCGCTCACATAATTGCAACACATAACGATAAGGTGATAGGTTATACTTTGTCAATGGTAAAAGAATTTAAAAACACTATCTCGGTATTAAAACCAATGTTTCAAGAGATTGATAAAAATATAAATGAAGATACAAGTTACATAACAATGGGTCAGGTATGTATTGATAAAGCATACAGAAAACAAGGCGTATTTAGAGGGCTATATGAATTTATGAAACTCGAGCTTAATAAAAAGTATGATGTTATTATAACAGAAGTTGATGCTGAAAACATCAGGTCGTTAAATGCCCATAAAGCAATAGGTTTTGAAAGGCTAAAAACCTATTCATCAAATAATCAAAACTGGGAACTCATTATTTGGTGCTGGAAATAAAAAAAGCCAAACTTACGTTTGGCTTTTTTTATATTTTAAAATGAAAGTTAAATTAATCGGCTAAAACAATAACCTTATTATCTTTCATTTCTATAGTTCCTGAATTAATTTTCAGCAAGGTTGTATTTTTATCACCTTTAGAAAACTTGTCTTGAACGTCTTCGTCTAATACAATACTTCCCGAAATTTTCACAACACCTTCTTTTAATAAAGATACAATAGGTGCGTGATTATTTAACATTTCAAATTCACCATTAACTCCCGGAACAGAAACGCTAGTTACTTCTCCGCTAAATAAAGTTGCTTCAGGTGATACAATTTCTAGATGCATATTAATTTAGTTTAATATTAAGCCTCAGCCAACATTTTATCTCCAGCTTCAATAGCTTCTTCAATAGTTCCTTTAAGGTTAAAGGCAGCTTCTGGTAAGCGATCTAATTCACCATCCATAATCATGTTAAAACCTTTAATAGTTTCTTTAATATCAACTAATACACCAGGAATACCAGTAAATTGCTCAGCTACGTGGAACGGTTGCGATAAGAAACGTTGCACACGTCTTGCTCTACCTACAGCCAATTTATCTTCTTCAGATAATTCTTCCATACCAAGAATGGCAATAATATCTTGTAATTCTTTATAGCGTTGTAATAACTCTTTTACACGTTGTGCACAGTCGTAATGCTCTTGTCCTAAAATATCAGCAGTTAAAATTCTTGAAGTAGAATCTAATGGATCTACCGCTGGGTAAATACCTAACTCAGCAATTTTTCTTGATAATACTGTTGTTGCATCTAAGTGAGCAAACGTTGTAGCAGGAGCAGGATCCGTTAAATCATCTGCAGGTACGTAAACCGCTTGTACAGATGTAATAGAACCTCTTTTAGTTGATGTAATACGTTCTTGCATCGCACCCATCTCAGTTGCTAATGTTGGTTGGTAACCTACCGCAGAAGGCATACGTCCAAGTAATGCAGACACCTCTGATCCAGCTTGTGTAAAACGGAAAATGTTATCTACGAAGAAAAGTACATCTTTCCCTTGTCCTTCACCAGCACCATCACGGAAATACTCAGCAATAGTTAAACCAGATAAGGCAACACGCGCACGTGCTCCAGGAGGCTCGTTCATTTGTCCGAATACGAAAGTTGCTTTCGATTCTTTCATTTTCTTTTTATCAACTTTAGATAAATCCCATCCGCCATCTTCCATAGAATGCATAAAATCATCACCATAACGGATAATTCCAGATTCTAACATTTCTCTTAAAAGGTCATTTCCTTCACGAGTTCTTTCTCCTACACCAGCAAATACTGATAAACCACCGTGACCTTTGGCTATATTGTTAATCAACTCTTGTATTAATACTGTTTTACCTACACCAGCACCACCAAATAAACCAATTTTACCACCTTTTGCATAAGGCTCAATTAAATCGATTACTTTAATACCAGTAAATAAAACTTCAGTAGAAGTTGATAAATCTTCAAATTTAGGAGCTTGACGGTGAATTGGTAACCCAGCTTTTCCAGCTTTAGGTAATTCTCCAAGACCATCAATAGCATCTCCAATCACATTAAACAAACGTCCGTAAACATCATCACCAATTGGCATTTGAATAGGAGCTCCTGTTGCAGTAACTTCTGTTCCTCTACTTAAACCATCCGATGAATCCATGGCAATTGTACGAACTGTATCTTCACCAATATGTGATTGTACTTCAAGTACTAATAAAGTACCGTCGGGTCTTTTAATTTCTAATGAATCGTAAATTTTTGGAAGTTCTGATCCTGCGCTGAATGCAACATCAATTACTGGACCTACTATTTGTGCAACTTTACCTGTAACTTTAGCCATTACCTATTTGTTTAATATTATGCGTTTTAATTGATTGAAAACACTTCAAGTTTTCGCGTGCAAAGATATATTTTTTAATTTAAAAATAAAGTTGTTTTTTGAGGTTTTTTGGAATAAAAAAACGCCTTCATTATGAAGGCGTTTTTAAACTATTTTTTAAATCTGTTTTATGGTAGTAAAGGCGAATAGTTTGTTGGATAAGTTCCAATGTCAACTAAATTCCCTGAAGCTTCAAAATTTGAGCCATAAGTGGCATCAATTGCTTTCATAAATTCATTGGCAGCCATAGCATAACCACGAGAAGTAAGGTGCACACCATCTAATGAAAAGGCCCCTCCTGTTACTAAATTAGAAGTTAGAATAAAATTATCTGAAGCTATTCCTGTTGTTGCTAGTTGTGATAATAATGCGTTAGCATCAACAAATGCTAATCCAGCGCTGTTTGCTGCAGCTTCTATAGTTGCGTTAAATTCATCAACTGCAGTTTTAATTTCTAATTGCTCTTCAGGTGTTAAAACCCATTTATCTGCTAATGGAATTGCTACCCCATTTACTGTTGCTGAGTTACCAGGAACAGCTTCTGTCCCAATAAATGATGATGCAGTTAAAACTAATAAATCATTAGCTGTAGCTTGACGCATGCTTAACAAAGCTGGACTATAAATAGTCATATTAGATAAACTTTCATCCATAATAACAACTGCATTTCCTTCTCCTGCAGTAAAATTAATCATTCTGCTATCAGCTTCTTCTTGAGTTAAATTAACAGGAGGAACACCTACCAAACTTTGTATACCAGCGTTGTATGCACCATAAGCACTCGCACTGTTTAAAAAGGCAGCAGTACCAGCGTCTAGAGGCACAGGATTATGCGGTACAGTAGTAAAATGTGGTATATCCGTTACATAAGGGATGTTTGCTACAACGCCTTTAGCACCGCTAGATGTTAAGGTTGTTATTAGTGTAGAAATAGCAAAGTCAAATGTTGGTTTATCTGTAATTGGACTTGTACCATCTCCACCTGAAGTTGCATATCCTAAAACATCATTATTTCCAGCCCAAAGTGTGAAAAAAGTAGGCGATTGTGCCATAGATAATTCTATAATACTTGCATTTGGTGTTGTACCTGTCATTCTTACAAAATAAGGGTTGGCTAAACCAGCTGATAAATTACCAATATTACCATAACCTGGTGCTAATAAATGAAAACTTCTAGCACCTGGTACTCCCATATTGTTGAAGGGACCAGTTGGATTATTTAATGCTATGTCTGTTGTAACCGTAACGGGTCCTATAACTGATTCTAGACCTAGTGGAGCTCCTCCAGTTGTAACTAATCTTGGATTGAAACCAGGTAATCTATTACCGCCCAATGCAAGCCCTCCAAAATTATCATTCATTAAAGGTTGTGAAAAAGAACCTCCTCCAAGCAATGAAAATTGCTGAGCTAAAATACTTGGGAATGATTTTTCTTGTGACGCTTTAAATAAAGTGCCATCAGAAAATCCGGCAGTTAACGAGTTTCCTAAAGAAACAAAAGTTGCAAAGTTTGCTGAACCTGCTGTTAATGCAGGTAATTCTACTACTGCTTCAGGTTCAATATTCGTGCCAATAAGCACATCTTCTGGTTCATTACAAGCTATAAAAGCTATAAAACCAAATAATATAGATAAGTATTTAATATTTTTCATGTTTAACATCATTTTATAGGTTATTAATAGTCCAAGACACATAGTACATTGAGCCTATAAATCCTGTACCAAAAGCGGTAAAGTATTCATCTCCTAAAAGATTAGTAGCTCCCGCTTTAAAAGTTGATTTAAAACTAGGTATAGTTAAATTTATTTGAGCATCAAGCACGTGGTATTCTGGTACTAAACCATTACCAAATGTAGCTTCCCAGAAATAATCATCACTATATCTGTAATTGATATTAAATCCAAAGTTTTCAAATAATTTGGTATTTCCAAACGACGCTTTAAATTTATGCTCTGGCGTATTAAAGTTAGTCGTAAAATCTGGAAACTTTTCTCGGTCAAAATCTAACTTAGCATAGGTATAACTACCACTTAAATCGAAATTACCAAATACTTTAGTTGACAATCCAATTGATGCTCCGTAAGAGTTAACATCTGCTTGAGAGTTAGTATATGTACTATAAGCTTGATAATCACCATTAGCAATAGATAGCACTGCTAATCCATCACTGGCTCCTACAGTACCGTAATAAGGTGATATAACTACTTCTTGCGAAATAAAATCCTTGTATTTGTTATAATACATGCTAAAATCAATAATTAAACTATTTATTTTTCCACGATATCCAACCTCGGCCGATGATACTTGCTCAGGTGTTATGATATCTGGGTTTGAAACTTCTAATACAGCAGGATTGCCAGTAGCTGCTAACGCTTGTACTGAACTTGCCGTATAAGAATTCTCGTAAGCTACACGCCCCGTTTGAGTAACCGTAGGACCTGCAAAGGCCTGACCTTCGTCACTTACATCAAATGTTCTTACATATCGATCTAAGTTGGTTGGTGCAGAACCAACTAAGATAGCTCTACCGGCATCTAAACCAATAAATAAATCTTGCGTTGTTGGGTTTCTAAATCCGGTTTGCACAGAAGCTCTAATATTATGGTTTCTATTAACGGTTAAACCAGCAGATATTCTTGGAGAGATAAAACCATCAAAAAATTCAGATTTATCATAACGAGCAGATCCCGTTAATTTTAGCTCCATATCATCATTCAATTCAATATTTTTCTGAATTTGTGTATAAACACCGAATTCTGAATAATCTATTGGTCCATCTAAATCCGTATAAATACTTCCCGAAGAATTTAAACTATATCTTCTATATGAACCACCAACTTGAATCTCAGCAAAATCAATTAAGTGACTGAAGTTGTAATTAGCATCAGAATGATAATATTTTGAGGCATCTTGAAATTTAGAACCTGTACTTAAATTGGGATCTTTAATGCTTTTATCAAAAGCAGCTTGATACTGTGGCGAACCTGGTAAATAACGACCTGATTCTGCTTGTGCTCTTGCTGCAGCATGAGATTCAGCTTCAGTTTTTCCACCCAGAGTTGCAGCCGCATATGTTCCAATATATTCTTCAAACCATTGTGTGTCACCTTTCCATGCTCTATTGATATTAATACCAGTAAAGACCATATCATAAGAATCACCAGCTTTATCAGTAACAACATATCCTCTTAAAAAGAAATTATCATTTTTTAATTCTAATTTATGCTGTTGTTGAAAGAACCCATCTATATTATATCTATTTGTTCCTTGATAAATGGTCGTTCCTGTACCTACTTTTCCAACATAAGACACTTCAAAATCATTTTCCCATGGGCGATAATATAGTCCCCAATCAGATTTGATACTTTCAGCATTATAAGTAGTTAAATCTCTTTCATTATACCCAGTCCTACTAACAACAACATCAGGAATAATTCCTTTTACACTGGCAGGTGCTTCTGTTCTAATATTTGCAGAAACCTCATCACCATATACATTTATACCATCATAATCTGTATTAGCTCTAGTGTTACCTGGTTTAATTTTGTCAATTTCACTTGTAGCTGCCCAATCAGTTCCTTTTAAGTATCCAAAATTCACTTTAGCTGCAAATTTTTCACTGAATTTATGTGCCGCACGAAAACTAATATCAGTAAAAGCATTGTCTCCGGCAGATTCTTGCGAAGTGATACCTCTTTTAACTGAAGCACTAATACCTTCGTGATCAAATGGGTTTTTACTACGCATAAATAAAATACCATTAAAGGCATTCGCTCCATATAATGCAGAAGAAGCTCCTGGAAGTAATTCCACGCTTAAAACATCGGTTTCTGTCATACCAACTAAATTTCCAATTGGGAAGTTTAATGCAGGTGTTGAGTTATCCATGCCATCAACTAATTGCATAAAACGGTTATTAGCAAAAGTTGCGAAACCACGTGTATTAACAGATTTAAATGTTAAACTGTTTGTGTTAACATCTACACCTTTTAAGTTTTCTAAACCACCATAAAAATCTGCCGAAGCGGTATTTTTTATTTCTTTTAGTCCAAATCTTTCAACTGTAACTGGCGATTCAAAAATACGCTCAGGAGTTCTAGATGCTGAAATTACTACTTCATCTAATAATGTTCCTTCCGTTAATACGAAATTAATTACTTGACCGTCTGTGGTAACTTCTTCAGATGCTGTTTCAAACCCTATACTACTAGCTTGAACAGTAAAAGGAGGGTTTTGATTGTAAGTTAACGTGAAATTACCGTCAAAATCAGTTACGGTTCCGGTTGAGGTTCCAATAACGATGATTGTTGCGCCTGGAATTGGTTGATTACTATCATCAACAACAGTACCTGTTATTGTAGTTTGTGAATACGTTAATCCACAAAAAAACAATAACAAAAATGGGAGGATTGTTTTCATTTAGTTAAATTAGTTTAATAATTAGTGGTGCAATATAGAGATATTTAGTATGAAATTCGAGCAAATTCGCAAAAAAATTATGCGCGCATAGTATATTTTGATAAAATACCTCCTAAAAAATTAAAATATATATAATTTTTAGGGTATAAAAATAAGAATTGGCATGAATTGTTGTAGTTCATGCCAATCTAAAACATTTTAATTAAGAAATTATTATTCTACAGTAACAGACTTTGCTAAGTTACGAGGTTGATCAACATTTTTATTTAGCAGAACAGCAATGTGATACGATAAAAGTTGAAGCGGAATAGTTGTTAATAATGGGGAAAGTAATTCTAAGGTTTCCGGAACTTCAATAACATGATCGGCAAGATCTCTAACTTGAGTATCACCTTCAGTTACAATACCTATTATTTTACCTTTTCTAGATTTTATTTCTTGGATGTTACTAACCACTTTTTCATAATGCCCTTTTTTGGTAGCAATTACAATTATAGGCATATTTTCATCTATTAAAGCAATTGGTCCATGTTTCATTTCCGCTGCAGGATATCCTTCTGCATGGATATAAGAGATTTCCTTTAATTTTAAAGCACCTTCTAAAGCAACGGGGAAGTTAAAACCTCTTCCTAGGTATAAACAATTCTTAGAATCTTTATAAACCTCGGCAATCATTTTAATATGTTCATCAGCTTGCAAAGCTTTTTCAACTTTTTTAGGAATCATTTCTAATTCTAGTAAATGTTGACGGAAATCGGAACTTGAAATTGTGCCCTTAGCTCTTGCTAAACGCAATGCTATTAAGGTTAATACGGTTATTTGAGTAGTAAATGCTTTCGTTGATGCTACACCTATTTCTGGTCCTGCGTGCGTATATGCTCCGGCATGACTTTCTCGTGCGATTGATGACCCTACTACATTACAAACACCAAATACAAATGCGCCTTTGGATTTCGCCAATTTAATGGCAGCTAATGTATCAGCCGTTTCACCGGATTGAGATATTGCAATTACAACATCATTTTCTGAAATTACTGGATTTCTATATCTAAATTCTGAAGCATATTCTACTTCAACCGGTATTCTTGCTAAATCTTCAAAAATGTATTCAGCAACTAATCCAGCATGCCATGATGTTCCACATGCCACTATAATAATACGATTGGCGTTTAAGAACTTCTTCATGTTATCTTCAACACCTACCATTTTAATTATGGCTTCGTTTCTTAATAATCTACCTCGATAAGTGTCGGTAATAGCCTTTGGTTGCTCATGAATTTCTTTAAGCATAAAATGCTCATAACCACCTTTTTCAATTTGCTCTAAATTTAATTGCAGTTCTTGAACATAAGTATCAACTAATGAGTCATCTTTAATTTTTCTTACTTTGACACCCTTATGAAACCTTATAATGGCCATTTCTTCATCTTCTAAATAAACGGCATTTTTCGTGTATTCTAAAAATGGTGAGGCATCACTCGCAATAAAAAATTCGTCTTCATTTTCACCAATTCCAATTGCTAATGGGCTTCCTAATCGAGCCACCACAACTTCTTCTGGTTTGTTTTTATCAAAAACTGCAATAGCATAAGCGCCTATTACTTGATTTAGTGCAATCTGTACTGCTTTGCCTAGTTTTACGTTTTCTTGTTTTTTTACATCTTCAATTAGGTTTATTAAAACCTCTGTATCGGTATCTGATTTAAAAGTATAACCTCTATTAATTAATTCTTTTTTTAACGAATCATAGTTTTCAATAATTCCGTTATGAATAATAACTAAATCTCCAGAGTTCGAAAGGTGAGGATGTGAATTTATATCGTTAGGGACACCATGAGTTGCCCAACGTGTATGGCCGATGCCTACATTACCATGTTTCGTGATTTCTTTATCTGCGCGGTCTTCTAAATCGACTACTTTACCTTTAGTTTTAGCAACTTTTAGATCGGTTCCATCAAAGAGCGCAATACCGGCACTATCATATCCTCTGTATTCTAATCGCTTAAGACCTTCAATTATAATTGGGTAAGCGTCTCTCGGGCCAATATATCCTACAATTCCGCACATAGTTTTTTAATTTTATTTTGGGGTTAATTTCAGAACAAATATGTGAAATATTTGCGAATCAATCATAAATATTATATGAATACCCACTTTTATACGACTAAAGTCAATTCCTACGAATAATTAAGAGTATGTTTTAAAAAATAGTTGAGCAAAATGGTTCTATTCTTTAATTTCTGTTAAAAACACTTTTAATTTTAATCTTTTAGCTTCTGAAACATTTTCATTACTTCCGTGTAATATGGTACCTCTTGGCGTAATTATGGCAGCCGCAGGAATGGCAGTTACATTATCATTACTTTGTAAGATTTCAGCATTTGCTGTGTAATTTACGTTGGTAGATAAAACTATTCCAATTTTTGTGTTGGTAGAATCTTTTAGTAATATGTTATTTAAATGCTCGGTTAAACGAATTTTATAGCTTCCTTTAATCGTATCTCTCTGGCTTAAACTAATAACTTTAGAGCTAAAAGGTATATTAGAATTTTCCGAAGGATCTATCTGATAATCAATTGTTGGGATGTTATTTTTAACATCATATGCATAAATACGATCGTATTTATGAAAATCAGAATCATTTAATCCAATATCAATGGTTTCATCTTCATGAATAACCAGGTGCGCTTCATTAATTAGTTTTTTTAGAACATAATTACCAGTAGTATTATCAACAATAAATTCGCCCACATCATCGGTTTGCCTAAAGTTTTTCTTAAAACAATCAATTGCTAGGTCATCCACATTGCCATCGTTATCACAGTCTACTAATCCATTAAATAAATTAACTATAGCCATAGAACCCGAAGCTCCTTTTAAATACAGTCTTTCATCACCCAAAGATTTATTACCATTTTGCAATGTTACTTTGCTATAATCGTTAATTATAGGGTTTACTCTATTTCCATTAAAACTTAAAACATAAGTTGACTGTGTTCTTTCATCATCAACCGTTGAATCTTTTGAATAATGTATCGTTACATTCGCACCTGAAGATGCTAAATTGAGTAGAACCATGCTTCCATCTGGACTTACGGATTCAGCTTTTAAATATAAACCTCTAAAGTAATTTTTAAAGTTATTAGCATTGCTTAAAACTGGGTCGTCTTGTTTACTTATAATTGTATTGGTCCAAAACAATTTATCTTCGGGTTCTTGAAGTGCAATTCTGTAAGCTGGAGCAGATCGCGTTGTTATTGCGTCATCGCCTTCGCCCGTTGTAGTTTTAATTACTGCATTGCTAGGGATAAACATGTCATCTTCATAAATAGTTGCCACTATATGGTCGTCAAAATTTACAATATTAGCATCCGTAATAACAGAATTTGATCCATTATCCGCATTTGAGTAATAGTTTTGAGTACTATTTACTGTTGAATTTGGATCAAAATCTCTTAGAAAATAATTATTTTGATAGATTCTAAGTTTTATTGGAGCTACCGGATTTCCGTATAATGAATCTAATCTATATGTAGCGTTTCCGTCATTGTCCGTACCAGTTATCGTGCTAAAATATGGGATATTCAAAACAATTGAATCAATTACGGGGTCTGTCCCGAAATCTGGATTAAAAGTAGTTGGTGTTACTTGAGAAACAATACTGGCCGTTGTTAGTCCAAAAGCAGGATCGTTAAAAACACCAAGTAAATTGGATGATAAATTGTTTAATTGTAATGAGTCTAATTTTTTGTTGTATGCAGAAATAGGATATAAACTATCAATAATGGTTAAAAAATTAGAGTTTTCTGATCCAAGCACATCACTTTCAATAACATTAAAATCTTTATCGCAAGCAATAAAAGAAGATGTAATTAATAGGAAAGCAATACTAAATTTAAGGGCGTTAATTATTTTTTTCATAGGATATAAATGAATATCTAGTTTAGCCTAAAACGGTATTATTAAAAAATGTTGTGTAAGCTTCACCAAATTCATCTTTACTTTTATATTCTAAAATAGGTTTATCAGATGCTCTTAAATAATTATTTAAATCTTCAGGTAGATTTTCAGACCCAACAATTAACGCATCAGAATAATCAATCGCAACTTTCATTAAGTTAGTATATGATGGTTCTTTTAGGGATTTTATGGCATCTTCATTTATATTATCAAATTTAATCTTATTAACCATATCTTTATTTAAGGTATTGTTAAAACTTTGATTATATATTGAAGTAACTACTTTGCTTTCATTAAATAATGGTTCGTCTTTATAATACTCTTTTAAATAAACAGGTAATAAAGATGCTAACCAACCATGTACGTGAATAATATCTGGTGCCCAATTTAATTTTTTAACAGTTTCTATAACGCCTTTAGCAAAGAATATAGCACGTTCGTCGTTATCAGAAAACAATTTACCGTCTTCATCTGTTAATGTTGCTTTTCTTTTAAAATACTCATCGTTATCTATAAAATAAACCTGAATTCGTTCTTTAGGGATAGAAGCTACTTTAATTATAAGTGGCATATCCAAATCGTTAATCACTAAATTTATACCAGATAATCTTATAACCTCATGTAATTGATGTCTTCGCTCATTAATGTTACCATATCGAGGCATGAAGATTCTAATTTGTCCACCTTGTTGATTAACTAATCTTGGAGCTTCAAAAGACATTGAAGAAATTTCAGTTTCTGGTAAATAAGGCACTACTTCAGATGATACGTATAATATCCTCTTATCTTTCATATGTTTATTTTTGTTGACTTAAAATGATATTCTAGAATAGAACTAATTAAATTTTTTCTAATAAAAATCTCAAAAGGGTGTCATTCAAACGAATTACTTTTTTAAAATTCAAAATAAAAAACACGCAAAAGTACAAAATTTTATGCAAATTGATTGTAAAATCTTAAGTTTGCACACGTTAATTTTTTATTAAAAAGTGGAAGTTTACTCCGAAAAACAACAAATAATCGCGGCAATTGTTGCTTTAAAAGCAAAAAAACAAACTTTAGGGTTGGTTCCTACTATGGGAGCTTTACACCAAGGACATTTGCAACTTGTAGAAAAGGCCTTAGAAAACAATTCCAAAGTAGTCGTAACAATTTTTGTAAATCCCACTCAATTTGATAATAATTCAGATTTAGCAAAATACCCTAGAACTTTAGATAAAGATGTGGAATTGTTAAAAAAGATGAGTAAAAACGATATTATTGTTTTTGCGCCTTCGGTTAAGGATATTTATGAAGGTAAAACAGAATCGAAAAAGTTTGATTTTGATGGGTTAGAGTTTGAAATGGAAGGAAAATTTAGAAATGGACATTTTGATGGTGTGGGTACGATAGTAAAACACCTTTTTGATATAATAAAACCGGATACTGCTTATTTTGGAGAAAAAGATTTCCAGCAATTAACCATAATTAAAAAACTCGTAGAAAAACACCATATTCCTGTTAAAATTGTGGGGTGTAAAATACACCGAGAACCTAATGGATTGGCAATGAGTTCTCGTAATACACGATTAAAACCAGAGTATAAAACGGCAGCACCATTTATTTATAAAACTCTAAAAACTGCGAATCAATATTTTATTACTAAAAGTGCTGGTAAAGTTACTGAATGGGTTGAAAAACAATTCGCAATGAATAAGTTATTAAAATTAGAATATTTTATAATAGCAGATGTGAAAACTTTAAAAGCAGTTAAGCGAAAATCGAATAAAAAAAAGTACAGAGCGTTTATAGCGGTGTATGCCGATGATATAAGACTAATAGATAATATCGCACTAAATTAATTATCTTTGCCCCATGCAAATTCAAGTAGTAAAATCAAAAATTCATAGAGTAAAATGCACTGGTGCAGAACTCAATTATATAGGGAGTATTACCATAGACGAAGACCTAATGGATGCTGCTAACATTATACAAGGAGAAAAAGTTCAAATAGTGAATAATGATAATGGTGAACGCCTGGAAACCTATTGTATTCCGGGTCCTAGAAATAGTGGCGAAATCACACTTAATGGAGCGGCAGCCAGAAAAGTATCAATAGGCGACACCTTAATTTTAATAACATATGCGTTTATGGATATTGATAAAGCTAAAGTATTTAAACCGTCTTTAGTGTTTCCTGATGAAACATCAAACTTATTAACTTAAACATTGAAACTTAAAATAAAAAAAACACTAAAAATTACACTCCCATTATTACTGGGAGTTTTTTTGGTTTGGTATTCCCTATCTCAGATATCTATCAGTGAGTTAATCGCTTATTTTAAAAAAGCAGATTATACTTGGGTACTTTTAGGTATGTTTTTAGGGCTTTTAAGTCATTTGTCGCGGGCTTATCGCTGGCGATTTCAGCTCGAACCAATGGGTTATAAAATTAGATTAGGGAATAGTATTATGGCCGTTTTTGCTACCTATTTAATAAATTACACTATTCCGAGAGCAGGGGAAGTTGCAAGAGCCACTATTCTTACAAATTATGAAGGAGTTCCATTTGAAAAAGGATTTGGAACCATTGTAGCAGAACGTATTGCAGATATGATGGTTATGATAGGAATTATAATTGTTACACTTTTTCTTGAGTTTGATTTTATTTATGGTTTTTTAATTGAAAAATTTAATCCAACAAAATTATTATTTATTGTTTTAATGACAGTTGTTCTTATTGTTTTTGTTTTAAGGTTAATAAAGAAAGGTAGATCTAAATTGGCATTAAAAATTAAAGGATTTGTAAACGGACTAATTGAAGGTGCGCTAAGTATTTTTAAAATGAAAAAGAAATGGCCATTTATTTTTCATACGCTTTTTATTTGGGCAATGTATTTACTTATGTTTTATGTGACTTCATTTTCTTTGGAACAAACCGGCAACATTCCCATGGCAGCCATATTAATTGGGTTTATAGCAGCTAGTTTTAGCATAGCGGCTACAAATGGTGGGATAGGTTCGTATCCTGAAGCTATTGTGCTTGCATTTTTATTATTTAATCTTCCGGAAGACCCAAGTCGTGCTTTTGGTTGGATTATGTGGACTTCGCAAACCCTAATGGTTATATTGTTTGGAGGCTTATCACTTATATATTTGCCAATTTTCAACAGAAAAAAATCAAAATAAAAAGTTTAGAACTTCTTAAAAGCTTAAAAAACTTTGCTTTTAATCTCTCTGTTAATTTATTACCTTGCCAGTATAAATTCTCAAATCCTTTCAACAATGAAAAAACCAATTATTTTCTTTTTTTATTTTTTGATGACGTCTTATGTTATCGAGGCGCAGGTTAAATACGAAACTATTCAGTCTTCAAAATTAGGAGAAGAACGCGAATTAAAAATTCAATTGCCAAGAGGTTATAGTTCAGACAATAATAAAACCTATCCTTTATTTATTGTATTTGATGGTGATTATATGTTCGAGGCTGTAGCAGGAAATGTTGATTATTTTTCATATTGGGAGGATATGCCCGAAGCTATTGTTGTTGGGATAAATCAAGCTGGAAAACGATACGATGATTGTATGTACTCCGAACAAAACTCATTACCTATTGATACTGGTGCATCATTTTTTGAGTTTATAGGAATGGAATTAATTCCACATATAGAAAGGGTTTATAAAGCGGGTAATTTTAGAGTTGCTGTTGGGCATGGAGAAACTGCTAATTTTATTAATTATTTTCTAATGAAACCTAATCCATTATTTCAAGGATATATTTCTGTAAGTCCAGAATTAGCACCAAATATGATAGATTATTTACCTGAAACATTGGCAAAATCACAATCCAAAATATTTTATTATTTAGCAAATACTAATAATGATGCAGCGTCTATTAAACAAATGGCGGAGGCTTTAAATAAAGATATTTCGGCTATAAGTAACAACAATTTATATTTTGATTTTGATAGTTTTGAAGGGCCGTCGCATTATTCTGTGCCAACACATGCAATACCAAAAGCAATTGAAGGATTTTTTAAAGTGTTTCAACCAATAAGCAAAAAAGAGTATAAAGAAGTTATTCTTGAATTAGAAATTTCTCCTGTGCTATATCTTCAAGAAAAATACCAAGCTATTTCTGATTTATTCGGCATTGATAAACAAATATTAATTAATGATTTTAAAGCCATTTCTGCGGCAATAGAAAAAAATGAAATTTATGAGTATTATGAAGCTTTAGGTAAAATGGCAAGAAAAGCATACCCTGAAACTTTGTTAGGCACATATTATATTGGGCGCTTTTACGAGGAAACGGGAGAACCTAAAAAAGCAATGCGTACCTATCAAGCTGCCTTTACTTTAAAGGAAATTGCGGGTCTTACAAAAGATTTAATGCTAGAAAAAGCAGATTTAATTAAAGCAGATTTTGGATATTAATGGCAAAAGTGAAAACAACTTTTTTTTGCCAGAACTGTGGCTCTCAATATGATAAGTGGCAAGGGCAATGTAATGCTTGCAAAGAATGGAATACCATTATTGAGGAAGTTATTCAAAAACCCGAAAAAAACGATTGGAAAGCACCAACGGCTAAATCAAAGCGTACGTCAATTCCGCTGCGAATTAATGAAATAGACACTTCAAAGGAAGCACGTTTAGATACCTTTGATGGCGAATTTAACCGCGTTTTAGGTGGCGGCATCGTTCCTGGTTCACTGACGCTCTTAGGTGGAGAACCTGGAATTGGAAAAAGCACACTTTTGCTCCAAATTTCACTAAAATTACCATATAGAACCTTGTATGTTTCGGGTGAAGAAAGCCAAAAACAAATAAAAATGCGTGCGGAGCGTATTAATCCAAATAACAATAATTGCTACATTCTCACTGAAACAAAAACACAAAATATTTTTAAGCAAATTGCGTCGCTTGAACCTGATATTGTTATAATTGACTCGATTCAGACTTTACATAGCGATTATATAGAGTCGTCATCTGGAAGTATTTCACAAATTAAGGAGTGTACAACGGAGCTTATAAAATTTGCAAAAGAAACATCGACGCCAGTGTTACTAATTGGGCATATTACTAAAGACGGTAATATAGCAGGTCCAAAAATATTAGAGCATATGGTTGATACGGTTTTACAGTTTGAAGGCGATCGAAATCATGTGTTTAGAATTTTGAGGGCACACAAAAACCGTTTTGGTTCCACAAACGAGTTGGGCATTTACGAAATGCAGGGATCTGGATTGCGAGAAGTAACAAACCCGTCGGAAATTTTAATTTCAAAAAAAGACGAAGAATTATCAGGGAACGCTATTGCCGCAACATTGGAAGGTATGCGCCCACTTATGATAGAAGTACAAGCCTTAGTAAGCACCGCAGTTTATGGTACACCACAGAGAAGTGCGACAGGATTTAATGCGAAACGCCTTAATATGCTATTGGCAGTTTTAGAAAAACGTGCTGGTTTCCGATTGGGTGCTAAAGATGTGTTTTTAAATATTACAGGTGGTATCACCGTTGATGATCCTGCAATTGATTTAGCTGTTGTTGCCGCTATATTATCATCAAATGAAGATGTCGCATTACAAAAAAACATTTGTTTTGCTGCTGAGGTTGGTTTATCGGGTGAAATTCGCCCTGTGCAACGTGTAGAACAACGAATTTTGGAAGCTGAGAAACTAGGGTTTTCTACAATATTTGTTTCTAAATACAACAAAATATCACTAAAAAATACGGCTATAAAAATTCATTTAATTTCAAAGATAGAGGATTTAGTAGTGTTGTTAACGTAAAGATTTTTAGAATTTCGACAGTAAATTTGCGCTTTATCGAAAAAAAACGCATTTTATCGTATTTTTATTAGGTTTTATCGACTTTTTAATTTAATATTGTTCAATTATAAGTTTAGGAATCAGGTAATTAATGATTCCAAAAATTGAAAATATCTTCCCTCAAGTTTAGTTTCAACGAAAATTATATGATATAAACATTACGAAAGTGAGAGTCAAAGTCATTGTATTTCATCGATAATATTGTATTTGACAGAAATTTAATAATGTTTAACGAGAAAAAAATTTAAATAGTTGATAATAAGTTAAGTTCGATTTACCCAAATCTATTAATAATGAAAACAAAACTACTTTTTAGTCTGTTCTTCACTTTATTAGTGTGTAATATTTATTATGCACAAAATTCCGATGTTCAAATAACTGTAAAATGGAATGAAAATTCGTTCTTAAATAAACTAGAAGTTTATAATACAGCTAACGATTTAATTGCAACTATTTGCGACGATAACCACTGTTATGTGTCGGCTCAAGTTGGAGTTACAGATAAGTACGGCTCTAAATACGATTTAGGTTGTGTTGCCAATGGGACTAACTATTACATAAAACTTTATGATTTAGATGATGATGGATGGGACGGCAGTGGCACATATGTTTCTGTAGTAGTTGCAGGTACGGAAGTAATAAATAATGACGGAAGTGGAGCGGATACTGCTGGAGATACAATATTTTTTAATGTTTCAGGAGGTGACGCTACTTGTAATGCTCAATTGGATACAGATGGCGATGGTGTAATTGATAAATTGGACTATGATGATGATGGTGATGGAATTACGGATGCGGCCGAAAATTTAGGTGAAAACAGGTTTGAATGTACATTGCCAGAATTGGCTTTTGAAAATGTAGTTTATGATGCAGCAGCAAGTACTGGGTCTGTCGGAACAGTAGGAGCGGTGTATAGATTTGGTAATGCCATACAAGGTTTTGATGTTCTCTTGGAAATTATGGAATTAGATAATACTACCATTTCCAATATAGATGATGATGGGACAGGTAATCCAACTTTTTTGCAAACTACGCTTAGTTTTACCGGTTCTGGAACGCCTGGTGCCACCTTTAAATTTACTATTGTAGATGGCGGAACCACAACTCCTTCAACTGAAATTTTTAGAATAAATGGAATTACTTGGGATTGTGATGGTGGCGGTAGTTTAAAAGAATCAGTAGTTTATAATGATGTCGCTGCTTATGGAACAGAAAACCCAACGTCTTTGGAAGTATTAGATTTAGGCGGCGGGGACATACAAATTAGCGCATCTGGTTTGCAAGAAGGACCTGGTTTTTCAACATTAAAAGCATTGAGAGCTTATTATCAATTTATAGGTAATACTTTTACCATGCGTATGCAAGCTTTAAAAACCTCAACAGGTACAAACGGGAGACAATATGGTATGTCTTTCACACAATGTGAGTTTTTAGATTTTAATGCAAATTCTTTAAATATTGTAACAGGTGAAGATTTTGACGGTGATGGTAAATTTAACCATTTAGATTTAGATAGTGATAACGACGGGATACCAGATAATATCGAGGGACAAACCACTTTAGGCTATATAGTGCCTTCAACCATTGTCTCTTCTAATGGTATAGATTTGGTTTATGGCAGTGGTATAGATGTTGTTTTTACGGATAATGATTTAATTCCAGATTTGTTAGATTTAGATAGCGATAATGATGGCACGCCAGATATTGAAGAAAACGGTATGGCAGATTCAATCACTACTTTTTCTGATGGAGATAATGATGGACTTGACGCACTTTTTGAAGGCTCAAATCTTAGTGATCCAAATGATCCTAATGATGAAATAGATGACCCAACAGATTTATCCATTTTACCAGATGCAGATGGCG
>NZ_JABDMV010000133.1 GCF_013001275.1 Flaviramulus sp. | reverse complement strand
CCTCCGTAGGTATAAATTGCTTTATTCCTTGCATAGCATCACGTGGGCATTCTATAATTTTTACTTGTCTTAGCATCCTTAAAAATAGGTTGATAAAAATACTATTAATTTAATTAAGAGTTAAATTAAAAAAAGAAGTTTTAACAAAGTATATGTAAGCAAATTATTAATAAATCGACTTAAAAAATCTGATAAGCAAACTATTTCATGAATAAAATTACAATACTTATATGGGTACTAACTAGTTTCATTACTCAAAATTCTATTGGTCAAAGTGTTGCAACCTATAATATTGTTTTTGAAAGCTTTTGGAATGCTTCAGATCATGGTACTTTACCTCCTTCTCCACACTGGTCTCAATTAGTTGGTGCCAATCACAACAGCAATGTTTCTTTTTTAAATCTAGGCGGGATTGCTACACAAGGAATTGAAAATATTGCTGAGTCTGGTAGTATTACAGTTTTTAAAGACAATGAAGTTGCGATGAGCATCACTAATGGAGATACTCAACAATTTATTAATGGTGGAGGATTAGGAAGTGCTACTGGGACAATTTCTATTAATGCCTTAGAAGTGAATGAAAACTTTCCATTACTTACTTTGGTCTCTATGATTGCTCCAAGTCCTGATTGGATTATTACCACAACGAGTCTTAATTTAAGAAATGCAGGAAATACTGATTGGCAAAATTTAATTGAAATAGACTTATTTGTATATGACGCTGGAACAGATAGTGGTGGTTCTTATACTTCTGCTAATGCTGATATAACTCCACATATTGCGATAAATACTCTAAAAGGCATACCTCCATTTAATAATAATAGAGTTGGAAAACTAACAGTTTCTTTGCAAAGTATTTTAAATGCAGAAGAAACAAATACAAAAAACAACATTAGATTATACCCAAACCCAACAAAAGGAATGTTTACTATCACAAACATTCAAAGTACGGAAATAAACACAATTAAAATATATAACATTTTGGGTAGTTTAGTCAAGGAGTTTTTCGTAGAAAATGGCGTACCAAAAATAAATATAGACTTCACTCATTTTAAAAAAGGAATGTATTTAATAAGCTTTTTAGATAGTAACAGTATTAATCATACTCATAAATTAATAATTAATTAATAGTCCTAAAGGTATTTTATTACTAATATCGTTAATAATATAGCGTTCAACGTTTTTTTTGTTTAAAAACTAAATTAGCATATACATTTGATTTAAATGTTTTGCCCCAATGAAGCTTTTAATCCATAGATACGCCCACGTATTCCTTTCGATATTTTTATCATTCACATCTTGTATGTTCTCACAAAATAAGTTTGAACTTAATTGTGGTACAGTAGCTACAACAAAATCTATTGAATTATATAAAAGCCTAGAACCACAATTAAAAGCGTTAGAGCAAGATTTTATGCTAATGAAATCGAGCAAAGCAAGAATGTCAAAAAACAACATTAATTCAATACCAATTAAAGCTCACATTGTAAGAAACTTAGATGGAACTGGAGGGCTTGAACTAACAGATCTTAATAAAGCTATTGAAAGCCTTAATGAGATTTATAAAAATGCATTTATGAATTTCTTTTTATATGAAAAAATAAATTACATAAATAATAATCAATCACAAAATATAACCAAAGGAAGTGAAAAATCAATAATTGAATCGAATTACGTTTCCGGTATCATTAATATTTATTTCATCGACTATGTTAAAAATGAATTAGAAGAAAGTATATGTGGTTATACAGATAAGTCAGAAAAAATCAATGTGATAGTAATGAAAAATAGTTGCACAACTAATGACTCCTCATTATCCCATGAAATGGGTCATTTTTTCTCGTTGACACATACACACGGACCAAGCAACTCGAAACAAACTACCGAATTGGTAGATGGAAGTAACTGTGATACTGATGGTGATGGCATCTGTGATACGCCGGCCGACCCAAAACTTTCAGCTAATACTATTAATAATTTTTGTGGTTATATAGGAACAGAAACCGATGCTCATGGAAATACGTTCAATCCAGATACGCGAAATATAATGTCGTATTCAAGGAAGGCGTGTAGAAATAAATTTAGTGATCAACAATTTGCAAGAATGTATGCCTTTTATAAATCTATAGAAAGCCAAATAACAACTCCTGAAATGGAACAAAAAGTTGCCTTAAACGATGATTTAACCAAAGTGAAAATATATCCAAATCCAGCTTCAAATGGCAGTGTATATATTCAAGCTTCTCTTAAAGATTCCACACTTCATTATAAAATATCTAATTTTCAAGGCCAAATACTTGCTAAAGGTATAGTTTCAAATAAAGAAATTAATGTGAATAATTTGGCATCCGGAAGCTATCTATTGGTATTAGAAAATTCTAGCTCAAGGGTTGTTAAAAAGTTTATGAGGTAATTATCGTTTTATTAAGGCTTTATTAATTTGCTTTATCAAACTTGGCCCTTCATAAACAAATCCCGTATAAATCTGAATCAAATCTGCGCCAGCATCTAATTTCTCTAATGCATCTTCTGCAGAATGAATTCCTCCAACTCCAATTATAGGAAACGACTTTTTACTTTTTTCAGAAAGATACTTAATCACCTTCGTACTTTTGTTTCTAATAGGTTTTCCACTTAAACCACCGTTACCAATTTCTTCAAGCCTCTCTTTTGATACTTTTAATCCTGTTCTATCTGTTGATGTATTGCTGGCAATTACACCATCAAGCCTTGTTTGCTTGACTAACTCAATTATTTCATCTAATTGAGTATTGTTTAAATCTGGTGCTATTTTTAATAAAATGGGTTTCTCTTTTTCAAAAGTTTTATTTGCTTTCTGCACATCACCAATTAATTCCTCCAAATAATCTTTGTCATTTAATTTTGCATGGCTATCTACATTTGGACAACTTACATTTAGCACAAAATAGTCCACATACGGATGTAAAGCGTTAAAACACTCTAAATAATCTCTAGTATAATCTTCCGGTTTTGTATTCGTGTTTTTACCAATGTTTCCACCAATAATCAATTTACCTTTATTTTTTTTTAATTGATTAACTGCAGCAACTAATCCTTCGTTATTAAATCCCATTCGATTAATTATTCCTTGATCGTCTTTTAATCTGAATAATCTTTTTTTTGGATTACCTGTTTGTCCTTTTGGAGTTACCGTTCCTATTTCAATAAAACCAAATCCAAAATTTGCCAACTCGTTATATAAAATGGCATTTTTATCAAAACCTGCTGCTAATCCCACGGGATTTTTAAAAGTGAGTCCGAATAATTTACGCTCTAATCGATTATCTTCTATTACATGCAAACTTCTAAATAACACTTGAAATCCTGGTATTTTAGAAGTGAATTTGACTAGTGAAAAAGTAAAATGATGAATTTTCTCGGGGTCGAAGCAGAAAAATAAAGGGCGAAGAAAATATTTGTACATCTGTATTATTTATGCAAAAGTAATTCTAATTAAAAAATCAAACAATTCCAAAGACAAAAAAATTAATAATTGTAATTTAGTGGCTTAACAAGCTCTTAATTATCTTACTAAACAATTACTCATGATTTCAAAAGAAAACATAATAAAACGCTTTGTAAGTTACGCGACGATTGACACTCAATCTAATCCTAATTCTGATACTACACCAAGTACAAAAAAACAATGGGATTTGGCCAATAAGCTGGTGGAAGAACTTAAAACTATTGGCATGCACGATGTAATTATTGATGATAACGCCTACATCATGGCAACATTACCAAGTAATGTAAACAATGATGTACCAACTATTGGTTTTATTTCTCATTTTGACACGTCGCCAGATTTTACAGGAACTAATGTAAAGCCTCAAATTATTGAGAATTATGACGGGAAAGATATTATATTAAATGAATCTGAAAATATCATTTTATCACCGGAATATTTTGACGATTTACTTCAATATAAAGGACAAACTTTAATCACAACTGACGGCACCACCCTTTTAGGTGCCGATGATAAAGCAGGGATTTGCGAAATTGTTTCGGCTATGGAATATTTAATCAATCATCCTGAAATCAAGCATGGTAAAGTTAGAGTTGGATTCACACCAGATGAAGAAATTGGTAGAGGAGCGCATAAATTTGATGTTAATAAATTTGGCACAGATTGGGCATATACGATGGATGGAAGCCGAATTGGTGAATTAGAATATGAAAATTTCAATGCTGCTAGTGCATTGGTGAAAATAAAAGGTAAGATTGTACATCCGGGTTATGCGAAAGGTAAATTGATAAACTCAATTTATATAGCGACAGAGTTTATTAATTCTTTACCGCGTCTAGAAACCCCGGAACACACCGAAGGCTATCAAGGATTTTTCCATTTGCACAATATACATGGTGACGTAGAAGAAACAATACTCGAATATATAATTAGAGACCACGATAAAGGTCATTTTGAAGCGCGTAAAGAAGTGATGGTTAAACTTACTAACGAGCTAAATGCTCAATATGGAAGAGAAGTTATTGTAACTGATATTCAAGACCAATATTACAACATGAAAGAGAAGGTAGAGCCTGTTATGCATATTGTTGATATTGCCGAAGAAGCCATGAAACAAATTGGTATTGAACCATTAATAAAGGCTATTCGTGGAGGTACGGATGGGTCACAATTAAGTTATATGGGATTACCTTGCCCAAACATTTTTGCTGGTGGACATAACTTTCATGGCCGTTATGAATATGTGCCGGTGGAAAGCATGATAAAAGCAACTGAAGTTATTTGTAAAATTGTGGAATTAACAGTGAAAAGGAAATAGAATCTATGGGATATAAACCTAAAGATGGATTTCCATATTATTTTGACTTAGCAAAGAATTTAGACTATTTATCGCTTTTTACATCTGAATCTACTTTCGATTTTTTAAGTTCAATCAGTGAAGAGAAAGCAAAGTATCGTTATGAATCAAAAAAATGGAGCATCAAGCAAATAGTTGGACACTTAACAGACCATGAAAGAATAAAAATATTTCGCTCTTTTTTAATGAGTAGAAATTACAATGTGGAACTTTGGGGATACGACCAAAACTTTTTAGTCATGAACAGTCGATTTGAAGAATTAACATTAAATCAACTTTTAACTGACTATAAAAATGTAAGGAAATCAACGATTAGTTTTATTGAATCCTTATCTGATAGTCAATTGAACATAAAAAGTTGGGCTAGACATTATGAAATTACTCTTGTGGACTTCCTGAAATCCATTATTGGACACGAAATCCATCATATCAACATTATTAAAGAGAAGTATATTTAAAAACATAAGAGTGCTTTATTGTGATAAGAATCTAAACCTAAATCATAAAAACAATTCAATTATCTTTGTAATCTTATAATAACAATAATGAGAATTGATATAATCACGGTTTTACCGGAGTTGCTTAAAAGCCCTTTTGAAGCTTCTATTTTAAAGCGCGCAATTGAGGCTGATTTAGTAGAAGTACATCTTCATAATTTACGCGATTATACGTCAGATAATTATAAATCTATTGACGATACTCAATTCGGTGGTGGTGCCGGAATGGTAATGATGATTGAACCCATTGATAAATGTATTTCAGCATTAAAAGCAGAACGCGATTATGATGAGGTCATATATATGACACCTGACGGTGAAACGTTAAAACAAGGAATTGCAAATCAAATATCATTAAAAGAAAACATTATTATTTTATGTGGACATTATAAAGGTGTAGACCAACGAGTGCGAGATCAGTTTATTACTCGTGAAATTTCAATTGGTGATTATGTGCTTTCTGGAGGTGAGTTAGGTGCAGCCGTACTTTGTGATGCTATAATTAGATTAATACCGGGTGTATTAGGCAATGAAACTTCGGCCTTGACCGATTCATTTCAAGATGGATTATTAGCACCGCCTATTTACACAAAACCGAGAGAATATAAAGGGTGGAAAGTGCCTGAATTATTATTTGGAGGTAATCTACCCAAAATTGAAAAATGGCGTGAAGAACAAGCGTATTTAAGAACTAAAGAACGAAGACCTGATTTATTGGAAGATTAACACTTTGGAATGTGTTTTTTAATAAAACTGCAATAAATATATATAAACTAGCCCCAGTTGAATAAAGATGTGACATCCTTATTTTGAAATATGAGCAAAAAAGTTGTAACGGATAGTTTGACTTTTTGCAATCTTATAAATTCAACTTTAATCAATAAAATTTAAGCAATAAGAAACACAAAAAAAATGTAAATAAAACGTTGCAGATTATTAATTTATAGTTATTTTTGCACCCAATTTCGGGTTAACCTCTGGCGAGAATCGTGAATGTTGTTCTGAATTAATTATATTTAAATTTAAAGATATGGAATCTTTAGTAAAGTTTATACAAGACGAATTTGTAACAAGAAAAGATTTTCCAGAATTTGGAGCTGGAGATACAATAACTGTTTACTACGAAATTAGAGAGGGCGATAAAGTTCGTACTCAGTTTTTTAGAGGTGTTGTAATTCAAAGAAAAGGAACTGGATCATCAGAAACATTTACAATTAGAAAAATGTCGGGATCAATTGGTGTGGAACGTATATTCCCAGTTAATTTACCTGCATTACAAAAAATTGAAGTTAATAAACGTGGTAAAGTACGTAGAGCAAGAATTTACTACTTTAGAGGCCTTACAGGTAAAAAAGCCAGAATTAAGGAAGTTAGACGTTAATAAATATACAACTGAAAATCAGTTTTTAAAAGCCTTGACATAATGTCAAGGCTTTTTTTATTAACTTTTGTTAATAAATATGGTTCATAAGTCATTGATATCTAATAGTCTAAATATTATTTATTTTTAGATTATGCCCTTATCTTAGCGAAAGGAATAATAACAACTTAGGTTGGTTTCGTTTTAACAACGAATTTATATTATATTCTATATAAGGTAACGTTCTTTATAAAATTGTTTTTTGAGGTTTAGTTGTAATCACGTGTAGGCGTGTAACTATAACAAATCATGAAATTATAAAAAGTGTTGCATGTGCAAGCAGGTGATAACTAGTATGATTGAAAGCTTGAAAATTAGCAGAATCGAAAGAGCATGTTAAAATACGAGCAATGCCTATAATTAATTTAACGTGAAAACGAAGAGGGAGTTATAAGTATCAAGAAAAACAGTTAACGGAAACAAATAAGTAATAAGTCAATACATTTTGAAAATCACTTAAATGTTTCTCTTGAAATAATAGTACTTGAATTGAAAAGGTTTAGATGAAAATTTTAAATCATATTAGTAGCAATATTAATTAGATCACGTAATGTTATTTCAAAAAAGCCATGTCAAAGGAGATTAAATTCTTTAGTGATATGGCTTTTGTTTTTTTATAATTTCAACACATTTTTTTTAATAAATTCTTACGAAAACCCCCGTTTTTATTAATAATTATTAAACTGTTATATCTCCGCATTTTCAATAAGATTTTAAATACTTATAAAAGTCCTTTTTTGTATATTCGCAACGCTAAAAACGATACAGATTTTACAAAATCTAGTTTTTAATATATTAATTCAAATAAATCGACATCAATGTCTAAAATTATTTATACTAAAACTGATGAAGCTCCGGCTTTAGCAACGCGCTCATTTTTACCTATAGTAAAAGCATTTGTTAAATCTTCAGGGATAAATATTGAAACAAAAGATATTTCATTGGCTGCTAGAATTCTTGCTACTTTCCCAGAGTTTTTAAAAGATAACCAAAAAGTTTCTGACGATTTGGCAATACTTGGGGAATTAGCACAAAAGCCTGAAGCCAATATTATAAAATTGCCAAATATTAGTGCTTCTGTACCTCAATTAAAAGATGCAATAAAAGAATTAAAGTCACAAGGATTTAATATTCCTAATTATCCAGATGACCCAAAAAATGATGCCGAACAGAGTATTAAGTCTCGTTATGACAAAATAAAGGGTAGTGCGGTAAATCCGGTTTTACGTGAAGGAAATAGTGATAGGCGTGCTCCAAAAGCAGTAAAAAATTATGCCAAAAACAACCCACATTCAATGGGTGCGTGGTCGCATGATTCTAAAACTCATGTGGCAACAATGCAATCTGGCGACTTCGCACATAATGAGAAATCTGTTACATTACTTGAAGCTTCGAGTGTGAAAATTATACATACAGATAGCAAAGGAAATAAATCTATTTTAAAAGATAGTTTTGATATACTTAAAGGCGAAATAATTGACGCCACGGTAATGAGTAAAAAAGCTTTATTAGACTTTTTGGAAAAGCAAGTTAATGATGCTAGAGATAAAAATATTCTATTCTCATTACACATGAAAGGCACAATGATGAAAGTAAGTGACCCTATTATATTTGGCCACGCCGTTAAAGTCTATTTTAAAGATGTATTTAAAAAACACGGTAAAGTAATAGAAGAACTTGGTGTAAACGTTAATTCAGGCTTAGGAAATCTTTTAGATCATCTAAAGGAAATACCTAGTACTAAACGAAAAGAAATAGAGGTAGATATTAAGGCAACTTACGATAATGGTCCTTCAATAGCGATGGTGAATTCCCATAAAGGCATTACTAATTTACACGTACCTAGTGATGTGATTATTGATGCTTCTATGCCAGCAATGATTAGAACATCAGGTCAAATGTGGAATGCGGAAGGTAAGCTTCAAGATACCAAAGCTGTAATCCCAGATAGTAGTTACGCAGGGGTTTACGCGGCCACTATTGATTTTTGTAAAAAACACGGTGCGTTTGATCCTACAACAATGGGTACCGTTCCTAATGTTGGTTTAATGGCACAAAAAGCTGAAGAGTATGGCTCTCATGATAAAACTTTTGAAATTTCTTCTAACGGTGAAGTGCAAGTAATTGATGCGTCAGGAAACGTATTATTGCAACACCGTGTTGAAACTGGTGATATTTGGAGAATGTGTCAAACTAAAGATGCTCCAATTCAAGATTGGGTAAAGTTAGCGGTTACTCGTGCTCGAGCGTCTCAAACTCCAGCTGTTTTTTGGCTAGATGAAAAAAGAGCCCATGATGTGGAAATTATAAAAAAAGTTAACACCTATTTAAAAAACCACGATACAACGGGATTAGATTTAAGAATTTTAAATCCAATTGACGCGACAATCTTTACATGCGAAAGATTAAAGGATGGTAAAGATACAATCTCCGTTTCAGGAAATGTTCTAAGAGATTATTTAACAGATTTGTTTCCGATTTTAGAAGTAGGGACTAGTGCCAAAATGTTATCTATCGTTCCTTTAATGAATGGCGGCGGTTTATTTGAAACTGGAGCAGGCGGATCTGCGCCCAAGCATGTACAGCAATTACTAGAGGAAAACCATTTACGATGGGATTCGTTAGGTGAATTTTTGGCATTAGCCGTTTCTTTAGAACATTTTAGTGAAGTCAATAATAACAAGAAAGCAAAAATACTAAGCGAAACTCTAGATGATGCTACAAGCACATTACTAGAAAACAGAAAAGGTCCATCAAGAAATGTTGGAGAGCTTGATAATAGAGGAAGTCACTTTTATTTAGCTATGTATTGGGCTAAGGAATTGGCAAGTCAAAATGAAGATGAAGCTTTAAAATCTGAATTTACTGCCGTTGCTAAACAATTAGCAGAAAATGAAGTGAAAATAGTTAATGAGCTTAATGAAATTCAAGGAAAGCCAGTGACTATTGGTGGATATTACGAACCAAATGAAGTACTAATTAATAAGATAATGCGTCCTAGTAAAACATTTAATACAATTTTAGAATAATAATTTAAAAATACAATTTTAAGAAAGCTCCTAACTAGGAGCTTTTTTTTACTTTTATAAAAAAACTATTGCATGAAAAACCCTTATATATGGTTTCTTTCTATATTTTGTTTTAACATCTTTGCTTTAAATGCTCAAGAAAAGTTTACGCTCAGCGGCACCATTTATGAAGAAAAAAGTAATGAAACACTAATTGGTGTTAATATTATAATTCCAGAATTACAATCGGGTACAACAACTAATGAGTATGGCTTCTATTCAATAACTCTTCCTGAAGGAACTTACGAATTTATCATTAGCTATATCGGTTTTTCAACAATTTCAAAAACGATAACTCTTTCTAAAAATATTTCTAAAAACTTCAGTTTAACTGATGCTTTTGAAAACTTAAACGAAATTATCATTACCGAAAATATTGAAAAGCTAAATTTAAAAACACCTCAAATGAGTGTTAATAAATTATCGTCCTCAACTATTAAAGGAATTCCCGTTGTTTTTGGTGAATCAGATATTATAAAAGCAATCACTTTGCTTCCCGGAGTTACAAGCGCCGGAGAAGGAGCATCTGGTTTTAACGTGCGTGGTGGAGCAGCCGATCAAAACTTGATACTTTTAGATGAAGCAACAATTTATAATTCTTCACATCTATTTGGTTTCTTTTCTGTTTTCAATCCAGATGCTATTAAGGATTTAAAACTTTATAAAGGCGGTATTCCTTCAAGATATGGCGGACGAGTATCATCAGTTTTAGATATTTACCAAAAAGAGGGAAATAGTAAACAATTTCAAGGAAATGGAGGTATAGGAATAGTGGCGAGTAGATTATTGTTAGAAGGTCCTATCAAAAAAAATGAAGGCTCCTTTTTGCTGGGAGGTAGAAGCTCTTATGCACATTTATTTCTTCCTCTGTTCGATATAAATAACAAAGCTTCATTTTATGATTTAAACACAAAAATTAGTTATAAATTAAATGATAATAACAATATATATCTATCAGGATATTTTGGCAGGGATATATTTACAATCTCTGATAGTTTTGAAAATACATATGGTAATGCCGTTTTAAATTTTAGATGGAACCATCTTTTTTCAAATAAAATATTTACAAATTTGTCTTTAATTTATTCTGATTATTTCTACGGATTAAAATTGAATTTTGTTGAATTCGATTGGAATTCAGGTATCCGAAATTTCAATTTGAAGTATGATATAAAGCATTATTTAAATAGTAACATTAAACTGCAATATGGACTAAACAGTATTTATTTTAAGTTTAATCCAGGTAAAATTGAACCATCAACACCAACCTCCGGCATAAATCCGTTCAAATTAACAAACAAATATGCGTTTGAAAATGCAATTTATGTTGATGCTGAACATAAATTGTTTGAAAATTTAACTGCATCGTATGGTTTACGCTTTAGTTCATTTTTACGACTTGGTCAGGATCAACTAAATATCTATGAAAATAATCAGGCAGTGGTATATAATGAAGAATCCCGAATTTATGAAAAAGCAGAACCAATTGATACAGAATCTTTTAAACGCAGAGATATTATAGAATCGTTTAGCAATTTAGAGCCTCGTTTCTCACTTGCATATGAGATGAACAATCAAGCATCTATTAAAGTAAGTTATAACAAAATGAGTCAATATTTACACTTATTATCCAACACATCATCACCTACTCCATTAGATGTTTGGACACCAAGTGGTAAATTTATAAAGCCACAGATACTTGATCAATTTGCTATAGGGTATTTTAAAAATATTAAAGAGAATGAATATTCATTAGAAGTCGAAAGTTTCTATAAAGAAATAAAAAATCGAATCGATTATATCGATGGTGCCGACTTAATTGCCAATAATGCGATTGAGCAAGTTGTTTTAAATGGAGAAGCAAAAGCTTATGGTTTAGAAGTATTAGTACGAAAAAATGAAGGAAGTTTTAAAGGATGGTTAGCTTATACATTGTCAAAATCTGAACAAATAACTAAAGGAAGAACAAACGCGGAAATTGGTATAAACAATGGCAACTGGTACAATACACCTTACGATAAAACCCATGATATTTCCTTTACAGGAAGCTATGAATTAAATAGTAAATGGAAATTTAATACAAATTTTTTATTTCAAACAGGTCAGCCTACCACTTATCCAAATGCACAATATAATTACAATGGCATAACCATACCAAGTTATAGTAATAGAAATGAATTTAGACTTCCATCATATCATCGTTTAGATATTTCAGCAAATTACACACCAAAACCAAATAAAACCAATGGTTGGCAAGCACACTGGGTTTTTGGAATTTATAACCTTTACAACAGAAGAAATGCGGCGTCGATTAGTTTTTCAGAAAATAGAAATACAGGAGTTAATGAAGCTCTAAGACTTTCAATCTTCGGAATAGTGCCATCTATATCTTATAATTTTAAATTTTAAGAATATGAAAAAAATTATTTATTTAATATTCATTTGTATCCTAACCTTTTCCTGTGAAGATGTCATCGAATTAAAAGTTCCAACATCTGAACCTAAATTGGTAATAGAAGGATCGATAAATTGGCTTAAAGGTACTTTAGGTAATGAACAGCAAATAAAACTAACACTTTCAGCTCCTTATTTTAATAATGTTGTTCCACCGGCAAATGGTGCTCAAATTACTATAACAGATGCTGACAATAACACTTTTCAGTTTATCGAAGATGGGGAAACTGGAATTTATAAAAATAACAGTTTTATACCAACAATTGGTGGTAAATACAATTTAACAATTAGCTACAATGAAGAAATATATACGGCCTCAGAAACCTTAAAGTCTGTTGCCGAAATAGAGTATATTGAACAGAAGAATGACGGTGGGTTTTCAGGAGAAGAAACAGAAATTAAAGCCTATTTTACAGACCCAGCTGATGATGAAAACTATTATTTCTTTGAATTTATTAGTGATATTCCAGTAATTCCAACTCTTGAAGTGTATAAAGATGAATTTGTAAATGGAAACCCTATTTTTGGTTTTTATACAGAGGAAGATTTAGCAACTGGTGACGAACTAATCATTAGAAATTATGGAATTTCTAAGCGATTCTATGATTTTATGTTCATTCTACTGCAACAGAATAGTGAAGACGGCGGTGGTCCTTTCGAGACACAACCGGCAACTGTTCGAGGTAATTGCATCAATCAAAGTAATCCTGATAATTTTCCGTTTGGTTATTTTAGACTCTCAGAAGTAGATGAATTTATTTATGTTGTAGAGTAACTAAACTGGGCATTTTTTATTAAGTTTCATTAGCTACAATAAATTCTGGAGCAATTTAATTATAAACATATTACGTATTTTTGAAATATGGATTTCACAAAAACAACAGAGCAAGATTCTAATTACAATCATCTAGAAAAGATGAATCTTTCAGATTTGCTCAAAAACATTAATAACGAAGATAAAACAGTGCCTTTAGCTGTGGAAAATTCGCTGCCTCAAATTGAAATACTTATTAAACAGATTGTTGGCAAACTTAAAAAAGGAGGCCGTTTATTTTATATTGGAGCTGGCACAAGTGGTCGTTTAGGAATTCTTGATGCATCAGAATGTCCACCAACATTTGGGGTTTCTCACGAATTAGTAATTGGTTTAATTGCTGGAGGTGATTCAGCCATTAGAAAAGCTGTAGAATTTGCCGAGGATTCATTAACGCAAGGCTGGGAGGATCTTAAAACTTATAATATTTCAAAAAATGATGTTGTTGTAGGTATTGCTGCTTCTGGAACAACGCCCTATGTGATATCGGCTCTCGAAAAATGTAATGAAAATGGCATAATTACTGGATGTATCACTTGCAATCATAAAAGTCCGCTTTCATTAACTGCAAAATTTCCCATAGAAGTAATTGTAGGCCCTGAGTTTGTAACCGGTAGTTCTAGAATGAAAGCAGGAACAGCTCAAAAATTGGTTCTTAATATGATTACTACATCTACTATGATTCAACTTGGACATATAAAAGGCAACAAAATGGTCGATATGCAACTAAGTAACAATAAACTTGTTGATAGAGGTGTAAAAATGATAATGAGTGAGCTTAAAGTATCGCAAATAGAAGCAGAATTATTACTTGAAAAACATGAAAATGTTAGAAAAGTAATTCAGAATTATAATTATGACAAAAAATAATACAGATAGATCAGTATTATATAAAGGCTTTAAGATTATGGCTTTTGCCTTATTAAGTCTTTTTATGGGGCCCACTTTTTTGCATATTGCACTAAGTAACAAAGAAAAACCACTTTACATTCCCTTATTGATAGTAGGTAGTATCATTTGCATCATGGCAGTTTTATTAATGTTTAAAGGCATTAATACGATTATGAATAGTATGTTTAAAAAGAAATAACTTTAGCCTATTAGTTCATTGTTTAGCAATAGGAGTTGTCGGATTATAACCAAATGAAACATCCTTAAGTGAAAATCCTAATCCATCTAAAATATAATTTATTATTGCTAAATGATGTATCGCGTGACTATTTGCTTGAGCCAATAAAGAACCATAAGTATAAGTTAATTCTGTTTTACCTAGTCCTAAATCATCAACTACCAAAACAGATTTATTAATATCTAATGCGGTAGAATTTAATTTACCAATTATTAAGTTTAGATAATCTTGAGCACGCCCACAATTACATTCTACATCTTTATTTCTAGCCCTTGCAGTTAAGTCTATTCTATTTTTGGTATCAGCATTAAAAATACAATTATAAAAATCTAAAATATGCCTCAAATGTGTACCTATGCATGAATAATAAGGCGACACAGAAGCATCACACAGCTGTGTATTTGATAAGTTATCTAATAAAGCCTGATGTTTTTGTAGTGTTATAAGAGTTGATTGGATGATAACGTTCATAAATACTAAATTAGACAAATATTTTATTTCAAAAAAGACAGATTTTTAGTCTTAACGCATTCAAATCCTTAGAAATTTTAAATAATTTCTAGGCTGTTCGACTTAAGTTTAGGTTTTTTAAATAATACCTAATTCTTCAAATCCTCTAATACTAACCGCAATTCACCATAACTATATTTCTCATCCAATTGATGCTTTAAATCTGATAAATTTTCAAATTTTTTCTTTGGTATTTCAACTTTCAATTCTTCATAGTATGTATGGGGCATTAAATCTGTGATTTTTATTTCCCCAGAAGATATAAAACTAGCTAAATGTCCAAAAATAGTATTTTCATTTAGTTCCCGTTCGTTTGCTATCTGTTCAATGGTCTTTCCTGTTTTGAATAAATCTAAAGATTCTTTTTTAGTATCACCAGTTTTCTTTTTAGGTTTTGCGTCTTCAATAATTTTAACATCAGAGGCGGTTTCAATGTCATGTTCTTCGCAATATGCTCTAATCACCTTTAAAATAGAAGCACCATATTTTTCTACACGTGTTTTACCCATGCCATTAACCTTAAGCAATTCCTGTTTATTAGTTGGTAAGGATTCACACATTTCATAAAGCGTTTTTTGTGCGAAAATCTGATAATGAATTAAGTCTTTTTCTTGAGCAATATCATTTCTAAGCATACGCAGTTTTTCAAATAACTCCACATTACTAGTCCCCTCAATAACCGTTTTTCTAGTTTTTTTGGGTTTATCTTTACCCATAAATACCGACTTAGCACGTAACTCTAGAACCCGTTCAGCTTTAAACCCAGAGTTTAAACCATTAAAATATAGTAATTTTACAGACAATAATTCCTCAAAACTATCCAAGTTTTTAGTAATCTCACTACCCACGGCTTGATTATCAGTAGTAAAAGCAAAGGTCTTTAAAGGTGAAACAATTTTTGTCACAATTTCAGTTTTAAAATAGTTAATCCCCTTTTTAAAACGGTCTTGAATTGTAGCACTCTTTTCTGACAAACCATCACCATCTTTAGAAATTTGTTTCAATTGTGCATTAAATCCATTAGCCACTTTCAAAAAGGTAGTAATGGTATCTTTAATAGGTAAAAATGTGTTTTCTATAGGTCCTTTAACTACTGTTCGATTTTTATAATAAATATCTAGAATGCGATTCAACGGATATAAAAAACCATAAAAATCAAATACTTCAGAAATCAAATCTAACTGAAAACATTTTTGAGAATGCTCTAAAACTGTTTTATCTGGTGCATTTTGTTCTGCCTTTTCATTGAATGTAGTTACGTTACCATCACTAATAATTTGACTAGTATGAATTTTACTCTTCAACACTAAACCCTCCAACGATTTACATCTACTTAACGCAACATAAGTTTGCCCATGCGCAAAAGCACCGTGCGCATCAATAATAGCCTTTTCAAAAGTTAAACCTTGACTTTTATGAATCGTAATAGACCAAGCTAATCGCAAAGGCATTTGGGTATACGATCCAATCTTTTCTTCAGTAATTACTTTTGTTTCAGCATCTACCGAATAATTAATATTCTCCCATATTTGAGGGGTTACGTTAATATTAAAATCATCATCAGGGCAATGCACTACCACTTCGTCGGCATGCAACAATATCACCTTCCCTATCTTACCATTATAATAGCGTTTGTCGGGGCTACTATCATTCTTCACAAACATGACTTGTGCACCAACTTTTAATTCTAAAGTCTCCTTATTTGGAAAAGCATACTCAGGAAACTTCCCATCCACTTCTGCAGAATAAGTAAACAATTTAGTTTTTAACTTTTCCAACTCAATTCTATTGATTGCTTCGGCTTTATTATTATGAGTAGTTAGAGAAATATAGCCCTCATCAGGTTCAGGCGTAAAATCAGGAATATAACGTTTGTTCAATTCTGATGCTGCAGATTCACTTAATGTATTATTCCTAATTTCATTAAGTATTTCAATAAATTTAGGATTCTCCTGTCTATAAATATGTTTTAATTCTATTGTTATTGCTTCGCATTGTTGGTATGCCTGACTACTAAAAAAGAACCCATTCTTATAAATATGTTTCAACAAATCCCATTCTTGCTCTTTAATAACGGGAGAGAGTTGTTGCAAATCCCCAATCATTAACACTTGAACACCGCCAAACACCTTGTTTCTATTTCTAAAACGGCGTAAGGTTTTGTCAATACCGTCCAACAAATCGGCTCGAACCATACTAATTTCATCAATAACCAAAAGATCTATTGATTTAATAATATTAATCTTGGTTTTACTAAATTTTCTATTAAAACCCTTAGAAGCATTCAAATCTGTCTCAGGTAAAATAGGACCAAAAGGCATCTGAAAAAACGAATGTATAGTAACACCTTTTGCATTAATAGCAGCAACTCCTGTAGGAGCCACCACAACCATGCGTTTTAAACTATTCATTTTTAACCGATGTAAAAACGTCGTTTTTCCTGTCCCTGCTTTACCCGTTAAAAAGATAGACCGATTTGTATTATTAACAAACGACCAGGCCAATTCAATCTCCTTATTTTCTGTCATTTTTAGAATTAATATAGAATTTGAAGATAATAATTTATGCAGTTTTTATGGGCTGGTTTTTAAGAAAAATAAAAATTGTGCTATTCGTTACTAGTTTTGTAAAACCTTTATTGGAAGATCCACAAAAGCTAACTAATACTATCCATCCATCAGATATGGGCTAAAGATAGAATTCAGAATAATAGCTCGGATTTCGGTTTCAGTTTCTAGCAAAAAAAAGGTCCTCAACAAATTAATGTTGAGGATTCACAAATTCTAAATCTTGTTTAGAATAAAAAAGGCAACGACTCTACGCTCTCCAAATGTACTATCATCGGCGCTGCTGTTATTAACGTCTCTTATACTAATAAATTTAAAAGCCCTAAATAATAGTTTTCATTAATGTTTATCCAAAAAAAAAGAGTCTAACTACAAATGTAATTAGACTCTCTAAAAAAGGCAACGACCTACTCTCCCACAAATGCAGTACCATCGGCGCTAATGGGCTTAACTTCTCTGTTCGGAATGGTAAGAGGTGAGCCCCATCGCTATAACCACCTTAAGTTATAGCTGCTGACTATCAGAATAAACTTCTAGTCTTCAGCGTTTATCCCTTGGGATAAACAAATATCTTAACATATTGAAAAAAGTCTCTAAGAGACATGAGATACAAAAAAAACAAATAATAATCGTATTGAACTTATAAAAAAACAGGCGTACAATAAGCCTATGGGTTATTAGTACTACTCGGCTATGACATTACTGCCTTTACACCTATAGCCTATCAACGTGGTAATCTTCCACGACCCTTTAAAGAAATCTCATCTTGTGGTGGGTTTCGCGCTTATATGCTTTCAGCGCTTATCCCTTCCCAACGTAGCTACTCTGCAATGCTCCTGGCGGAACAACAGATACACCAGAGGTTAGTCCAACTCGGTCCTCTCGTACTAGAGTCAGATCCACTCAAATTTCTAACGCCCACTGTAGATAGAGACCGAACTGTCTCACGACGTTCTGAACCCAGCTCGCGTGCCACTTT
>NZ_JABDMV010000064.1 GCF_013001275.1 Flaviramulus sp. | reverse complement strand
TCTTGTATTAAACTTGGTATTTTATTTAAATTGGCCATATATAATAATGGGCCACTTGCAAATCCTCCCGTTCCTATAACAACATTTGGTTTAAACGCTTTAATGATTTTGCGTGATGTCCAAAGGCTGCTTATCACTTTAAATGGAAACATTAAATTTCTCAATGATAGTTTACGTTGTAATCCTGAAATCCAAAGTCCTTTTATTTCGTATCCGGCCTGAGGCACTTTTTCCATTTCCATTCTATCTTTTGCACCTACAAATAAAAATTCAGCGTCTGGAAAACGTGATTTTAATTCGTTAGCAATGGCTATAGCAGGATAAATATGCCCTCCTGTTCCACCTCCAGATAATATGAATTTATAATGGCTCATTTAAATTGTTTCAGATAATATTTCTAACGGATTATCTTCATTATATTCTTGTTCTTTAATTTCTTCGCGTTTTGCGCTAACACTCAGTATAATTCCTATTGCTAAACAGGTCATCCAGATAGAAGTACCTCCACTACTTATTAATGGTAATGTTTGGCCTGTTACTGGAAATAATTCTACTGCAACAGCCATATTAATTAATGCTTGAAAAACTATTGGTAACCCAACTCCCAAAACTAAAAGTTTACCAAATATGGTATCTGATTTTTGTGCAACAATTACAATCCTAAAAAGTAACCACAAGTATAAAATCATGACTATAAATCCGCCAATTAAACCATATTCCTCTATGATTATAGCGAAAATGAAATCAGATGAAGATTGTGGTAAAAAGTTTTTTTGCATGCTTTTACCAGGACCAACACCTTGAATCCCTCCTGTCGCTATGGCAATTTTTGCTTTTTCAATTTGATAATCTGCTTCTGTGTCTTCCGGATTTGAGAAACTTTCTATTCTACCCATCCAAGTATCAATCCTATTTGGCATTGCATCAGGAAATGCTTTTGCAATTAATACAAAAAATGTTAAAACAAGTATTCCCGAACCTATAATTACCGCCAAATAACGTAACGGATATCCACCTAAAAACACTAACATAAGCACCATTAAAAACATAATGGCTGCTGTTGAAAAATTAGCTGGCAAAATCAGAATTATCACTAAAAACACAGGTGCCCACAATGGTAAAATAGATTCTTTAAAAGTTATAATCTTATCTTGGATTTTGGACATATATCGGGCCACATATACCATTAAAACAACAGCTGCTAACGTTGATGTTTGAAATGACATATCCACTATTGGTATTTGTATCCATCTACTAGCATTAGCTCCTTCGATAGTAGTACCTTGAAGTAACGTTATACCCAACAATACCAAAACAATAGGAATCATAATAAGGGATAACCCTCTAAAATATCGATATGGAATTTTATGAACTCCATACATAATAACAAAGCCCAAAAACAGATGCATAAAATGCTTAATAAAAAATGTAAACGTATTACTTCCTCCAGCTTTATATGCTAAATTACTTGCAGCACTATAAACAGGTAAAAAAGATAGAATTGCCAACAGAGCCACTATTGCCCAAATTAACTTATCTCCTTTTATGTTCTTAAATAGTGTTTGCATTTATAATTATTATAAATTTCTTACTGCATTTTTAAATTGACGCCCACGATCCTCATAGTTCTCAAATAAATCAAAACTTGCACAGGCAGGTGATAGCAAAACGTTATCGCCAGCTTCTGCAACCTTATAAGCAATTTTTACAGCCTCACTCATAAATTGTGTTTCAATTATGATATCAACCATATTACCAAAAGTGTCTATAAGTTTTTCATTATCGACACCTAAGCAAATAATGGCTTTTACTTTTTCATTTATAAACGGATATAACTCTTCATAATTATTTCCTTTATCAATACCGCCAACAATCCAAACGGTAGGTGCTTCCATACTTTCTAAAGCGTAATATGTTGCATTTACATTAGTTGCTTTCGAGTCGTTGATGTATTGCACTTTATTAATTTTAAGTACTTGCTCCAATCGATGCTCAACACCTTGAAAATTTTCTAAACTCTCCCTAATGGTTTGTTTTCTAATTTTTAATAAATGTGCGACAGTTGAAGCTGCCATAGCATTTTTAATGTTGTGTTTCCCTTCTAATGTTAGATTTGATGTTGGCATAATAATTTGGTTGTTATCTATAGTTATTTTAATATTCTCTTTGTCTAAATACGCACCGTTTTCAATAGTTTTTACTAATGAAAATGGCAATAATGTGGATTGAACTGGATGGTTTATCAAATGATTCTGAATCACTACATCATCAGCATCATATATCAAATAATCGGCTTTAGTTTGATTCATTGCAATTCGAAATTTTGATTTAACATAATTTTCAAATTTGTTCTCATATCTATCTAAATGATCTAGTGTAATATTTAATAATACTGCAATTTTTGGCTTAAACTCTATAATATCGTCTAACTGAAAACTGCTTATTTCCAATACGTAATTTTCAAAATCATCATCTAAAATTTGTTTTGCAAAACTGTCTCCAATATTTCCTGCTAATCCAACATTTAACTCTTGTTTTAATATATGATGTGTTAATGTTGCTGTGGTTGTTTTACCATTACTGCCAGTAATTCCAACGATCGTAGCATTTGTAAACATGGATGCAAATTCAATTTCAGAAACCACTTTTATTTTTTGCTTCCTTATTTGTTTTATTAATGGCGCTTCATCAGGAATTCCTGGGCTTTTCATTACCATATCTGCATTCAATAATTTAGATTCGGTATGCCTTTCTTCTTCCCATTCAATCTCATTATTTATAAGAACGTCTTTATATTTCTTCTTAATATTTCCCTTATCAGAAACAAAAACTTCAAAACCCTTTTTCTTGCCCAACAGCGCCGTTCCTACACCACTTTCTCCTCCGCCAAGAATTACTAGTCTTTTCATTTATCTTATTTTCAATGTTACAATTGAAAGAATTGCGAGTAAAATGCCGACAATCCAGAAACGCGTTACTATTTTACTTTCATGATATCCCGATTTTTGATAATGATGATGTAGCGGCGACATTTTAAAAATTCGTCTACCTTCACCATATTTCTTTCGAGTATATTTAAACCAACCAACTTGCATAACAACTGATAAATTTTCAGCTAAAAATATTCCACATAAAACAGGGATTAACCATTCTTTACGAACAGCAATGGCTATTACCGCTATAATGCCACCAATAGTTAAGCTTCCCGTATCTCCCATAAATACTTGTGCGGGATACGCATTATACCATAAAAATCCAATAAGAGCTCCTACAAAAGCCGCGATATAAATAGTGATTTCTTCTACTCTTGGGATATACATTATATTGAGATACTCTGAGAAAATAATGTTACCAGAAACCCAGGCAAAAATCCCTAAAGTAAGTACAATAATAGCCGATGTACCGGCGGCTAAACCATCAATTCCATCGGTTAAATTAGCACCATTTGATACCGCTGTAATGATAAAAATTGCTATTATTATAAAAACAATCCATGCATATTTTTCTAAATCAGGGCTTATCCAAGTGATTAACTTTGCGTATTCAATCTCATTACCCTTAACAAATGGAATGGTTGTTTTGGTTGATTTTTGTTCTTCCTTAAATAATTTCGAAGCTTCAATATCTGGGTTTTCAGCGAGTAGAATTTTTTGTTGTTCAACCGGAAGTTTTTCTTTCATCGTAACTTCAGGATGAAAAAATAAAGTTGTGCCTACTATAATACCAAGTCCAATTTGACCTAATACCTTAAAACGTCCTTTTAACCCTTCTTTATCATTTTTAAACTTTTTTATATAATCATCTAAAAATCCAATAACACCCATCCAAAGCGTAGTGACTATTAAAAGAATAATATATATGTTTTCTAATTTTGCTAATAACAATACGGGAATTAGGGTTGCGATAATTATAATAATTCCACCCATTGTTGGAGTTCCGGCTTTCTCTTTTTGCCCTTCTAGACCCAAATCTCTAATCGTTTCACCAACTTGTTGTTTTTGTAAAAATCGAATAATTCTCTTACCGTAAATAGTTGATATTAAAAGTGCCAAAATCATAGCTAAAGCAGCTCTGAATGTTAAAAATCCAAAAAGTGTTGCTCCAGGAAATTGAAACTGTTGTTCTAAATATTCAAATAAGTAATACAACATGCTATTTTTGTAATTGTTTTAAAAATTCTTGAACTATTTTATAATCATCAAAATCAAAGCGCTCTCCTTTTATTTCTTGATAGGTTTCATGTCCTTTTCCTGCTATTAAAATAATGTCGTTTGGTTTTGCCATTTGACATGCGGCTTTAATAGCCTGTTTTCTATCGGCTATTGTTAATGCTTTCTTATAGTTTAGTGGCTCAACACCCTTTTCTATATCTTTTAAAATAACCTCTGGATCTTCACTTCTAGGATTATCACTTGTGAAAATAACTTTAGTACTTAATGCAGTCGCAATATGTCCCATTTTTGGGCGTTTTGTTTTATCTCTATCACCGCCACAACCAACTACCGTAATTAATTCTTCATTCTTAGTGCGAATGCTATTTATGGTTTCTAATACATTTTTTAAGGCATCAGGTGTATGTGCATAATCAACAATTGCCGTTATTTTTTCGTTTGATACGATATACTGAAAACGACCACTTACACTCTCTAAATCACTAATTAATCTTAATATTTCTACTCTTTCTAGACCTAATAATTCCGCGGTAGCGTAAATAGCCAATACGTTATAGGCATTAAAATTTCCTATGAGTCGTGTCCAAACTTCACTATCATTAATTTTTAAGAGTAAACCTCCAAATTGATTCTCTAATATTTTTGATTTATAATCGGCATGTTGTTTTAAAGCATAAGAAAATTTTCTTGCTTTTGTGTTTTGCAACATTACCAATCCATTTTTATCATCAATATTTACTAAAGCAAATGCATTACTTGATAGTTTATCGAAAAACTTCTTTTTCACATCTCGATATTCTGCAAATGAGTTATGATAATCTAAATGATCATGTGATAAATTTGTGAAAATTCCACCTTCAAAATGCAATCCTTCAGTTCTAAATTGATGAATGCCATGTGAGCTTACTTCCATAAAACAAAACTCAACACCGGCAATGTTCATTTCATTTAAATACTTGTTTATAGTTAATGAGTCTGGAGTGGTGTGTGTTGCTTTATATTCTTTGTTATCAACCATAATTTTTACGGTTGATAATAACCCAACTTTATATCCAGCCTTTTTAAATAATTGATAAAGTAAGCTTGCAACTGTAGTTTTACCATTCGTGCCAGTAACACCTACAAGTCTTAAATTTCGAGAAGGAGCATCGTAAAAATTTGATGCTATAATGGCCAATGCCTTATTCGAATTATCAACCTCCACATATGTTATACCTTTTGCAAGAATATTTGGTAATGCTTCACAAACCACACTCGTAGCCCCATTTTTTATTGCAGTTTCAATAAATTTATGTCCATCTGTGGCTAATCCTTTTATAGCTACAAATAAATCGGCCTTTTTAATCTTTCTAGAATCAAAATCTATAGCATCAACCAAAACACCCGTATTTCCTACAACCGCATTGATAGTTACTTTATACAATATGTCTTTTAATGCGATCATGAAGCTTTTAAAACTACCGTTTGATTATTTTCTAACTTTGTATTTTTATTAATTGATTGATTTTTCACAACACCGTTACCAACTAGTCTAACCTTAATATTTACTTGCATATTTTCTAATAAAGCAACAGCATCCATAGCCGGCAAACCAACAAGATTTGGCATTATAGTTTTGTATGTTTGTGCCGTTTTATAAAAACTTTCGTATTCATTTTCAACAGATTCAACATTTACATAAAGTGATTCAAGTTCATCAACAATAGGAGTATCTGTAAATATTTTTTGAGCGACTTTTTTAAAGACCGGACCTGATACATCTGCACCATAATAACCTACACTTTTATCTGGCTCGTGTATAACTACAATACAAGAATACTTAGGGTTTTCAGCGGGAAAATACCCCACAAACGAAGAAATGTAATTTAGCTTTTCCTTATCTCTATAATCTTTCTGGCATGTACCCGTTTTTCCAGCCATTGAAAAATTTTCCGAGTATAAACCATGTCCCGTTCCATGGTTTTTTTCAACCACATTTTTAAGTAGCTGTTGCAATTTTGATATGGTTTCCTTCGAACAAATTTGCTTGTTTATTACCTCTTTTTTAAAAGGCTCAATAACTTCATCAAACTCTTTAACATCTCTTAAAAAACGAGGCTTTACCATAACACCGTCATTTGCCACAGCATTATAAAAAGCGAGCGTTTGTAATGGTGTAAAAGACACCCCATAGCCATAAGCCATCCATTGCAAAGCGATACCACTCCAACGTCCATTTTTAATTCTAGGATCAGGGATAATTGGTTTTGGTTCTCCTATAATTGGGAGATTTAAATCGCTATTAAGATTCATTTGATACAACCTTTCTACAAATTTTTCAGGTTGTTTTCTATATACTTTGTCAATCGCTTTTACTATTCCCGTATTTGAAGACACTTCAAAAGCTTTGGAAATAGTGATTTTACCATAACCGCCATTTTTCGAATCGCGTACTTTTTTACCGTAAAAGCTAATAACCCCATTTTCAGTATCGACCACAGTACTAGTATCAATTAATTTATCTTCAAAAGCAGCCGCCAGTGCCATTAATTTAAATGTAGAACCAGATTCATGACTTTCACCAACTGCATAATTTAAACGCTCATAATAATGCCCGTTTTTATTTCGACCTAAATTAGAGATTGCTCTAATTTCACCCGTTGTAGTTTCCATCACGACAACACAACCATGATCTGCTTTATATTTTTCTAATTGTTCTAAAAGCGCATGATGTGCTATATCTTGTATATTTACATCAATAGTCGTGTAAACATCATAGCCATCTTTAGGCTCAATTTCATTGGCATCACTTAATGGTTTCCACTGCCCTTTTCCTATTTGTTGTTTTTTTCTTTGCCCATCTACACCTCTTAAATACTTAATCCCGAAAGCGCCATCAATTCCTGGCCTGGTTACATTACCTTGCTCATCTATACGTTCATAACCAATAGTTCTTTGCGCTATCCCTCCCATTGGGTGTTCACGTTTTGTAGTTTGCTCCACTATCAATCCACCTTTAAACGCTCCAAGTTTTAATAAAGGGAAACTTCTAAGTCTGATATAATCTGAATACCCAATATTTCTTGCTAGCAAATAATACCTATTTTTATTAGCACGTGCATGCCTTATCTCTTTTTCTAATTTTCCTGAAGATTTGCCTGAATATTTAGAAAGCGAATCGCACAACGCTTTTATGTTTTTTTCGAAAGTATTTAATGAAGGAGTAATTGCATCAATACGAATATCATATTTTGGTATTGATGTTGCCAACAAATTGCCGTTTACAGAATACACATTACCTCTATTTGCGGGTATTATAACATCTTTCACAACGCGTTTAGTAGCTAGTGCTTTATATTTATCGCCATGAACAAACTGAATAGTTAACAATTTAAACACAACAGCAACACCGAAGATGAACATACATCCAGCTAAAAAATATAAACGGTTTAATATGTTTTTTTCGCTTACAGCCACTTTTAATTTATCAATTTTGTTTTTTTACTTTAATTTTTTTTGGTGGAATTACCGATGGCGCTAATCCTTTTTCTTTCATAACATGAACTACATGTGATTCCATTTTAAGTTTCATTAATTTTGAACGGCCATCCACAAATGCGCTACGCATTTCTTTTACTTCATTTTTTAATCGAGCAATTTCATAAACTTTCTTATCTGCACTATGCGAACTGGCAATCATTACAATAGCGAGTCCTGAAATAAAAAGGATAAATCTCCAGTTTCTAAAAGAATCATCACTAACTAAAAACGTCCCTTTTAATATGTTATAAATATTGTTTTTCATTTAATATTTTTCGGCAATTCTAAGTTTTGCACTTCGTGCTCTACTATTTAATTTTATTTCTTCTGCAGAAGGCACTATCAAACCGTTTACTTTTTTTAAAGGAACTTCAAAGTTTCCATACATATCTCGTTCTGGCTCACCTTCAAACATTCCGTTTCGTATAAAACGCTTTACCAATCTGTCTTCTAAGGAATGGTAGGATATAAAACTTAAGCGCCCACCTTTACCTATAAGATCTGGAGTTTGTTGTAAAAATTCTTTTAGAGCTTCAATTTCTTGATTCACTTCTATTCTAATCGCTTGATATATTTGAGCCAACACCTTGTTCTCATGTCGAGGCGGTAAAAATTTCTTCAATACTCTTTTTAACTGTTCGCTAGTTATGATGGCTTCTGTTTTTCTATGTTCAACAATTAATCTTGCCATAGCAGGTGCTGCCCGAAGTTCACCGTATCGTAAAAAAACTTGTTTTAATTGCTCTTCCTCATATTCGTTAACCACATGAAAAGCCGATAATTTATTTTCTTGATTCATTCGCATATCCAAATCTGCTTCAAATCGTGTTGAAAATCCGCGCTCGGCCACGTCAAACTGATGTGATGATACGCCGAAATCTGCCAATATTCCATCCACTTTTTTCACACCATGAAAACGTAAAAATCGTTTTACGTATCTAAAATTCTCATTGATTAATGTAAAACGCGAATCATCAATGGTATTCTCAAGAGCATCTAAATCTTGATCGAAAGCAAAAAGCCTTCCTTTATCATTAAGTCTTTTTAATATTTCTTTGCTGTGCCCACCACCACCAAAAGTGACGTCGACATACGTACCTTCTGGATTTATATTTAAACCATCAACGGTTTCTTTTAATAATACAGGGTTATGATACTCCATCGTCATCATAGTCTTGTCCCATTACTTCTTCGGCTAAATCGGCAAAGTCTATAGCAGCGTCGTCAATAGCTTGTTCGTATAAATCTTTATCCCAAATCTCAATAATATTTATAGCAGAAGCCACAACTATATTCTTTGAAATGTTTGCGAAAACGGTTAAGTCTTTTGGCACTAACAAACGACCATTTACATCAACTTCAACCATTTTAGCTCCTGCAGTAAATCTTCTTATGAAATCGTTATTCTTTTTTTTAAACTTATTGAGCTTATTCATTTTTTGCATGAGTAATTGCCACTCACTCATAGGATACAACTCTAAACATTTTTGAAACACAGAGCGACGAATAACGAAGCCTTCTTGCAAAACAGACGCTAATTGCTTTTTGATTGCTGCAGGCATCATTAATCTACCTTTTGCATCAACTTTACAATCGTATGTTCCTGTAATTAAGTCCAAAGTGTTTGTAAGAAATTAAAATGTTTAAGTTTCAAATATATTGAAAATTTTACCACATCTTACCACTTTATACCACTTTGTTAATAAATAATTAAATTTAAACGCTTTTAATCGAATATAAATTCAACAAACTGACTACAAACGTTTGTTTATAAAACCTTTAAAAAAATTTATTTGATTATGTCTTTTGTTAACATCTAATAAATATTTAATTTTAATTTGAGTAATAATTATTATAGTGTATTTATGAATGAAATAACTATATTTGTTTTTAACGCATGACTAATTAATTAATGGCGCATAGATTAAAAAAAGAACAAAATTACAGTTACATTGAAGTGGGAGAAGGTACTCCCATTATTGTTTTACACGGATTAATGGGAGGATTGAGTAATTTCAATGAAGTATCTAGATTTTTTAGTGAAAAAGGGTATAAAGTTATAATTCCTGAATTACCTATTTACAGCATGTCTTTACTCAAAACAAACGTTAAAAGCTTTGCCAAATACTTACATGATTTTATAATATTTAAAGGGTTTAAAGAAGTAATATTACTTGGTAATTCATTGGGTGGTCATATTGGTTTATATCACACCAAATTATACCCGGAAATGGTAAAAGCACTTGTTATTACTGGCAGTTCTGGACTTTATGAAAGCGCAATGGGTGGTGGTTATACAAAACGTAGTGATTATGAAGTTATAAAAAAGAAAGCGCAAGAAGTTTTTTATGATCCTGCTGTTGCAACTAAAGAAATAGTTGATGAAGTTTATGAAACTGTAAACGATCGCAACAAACTTATAAAAACATTAGCTATTGCGAAAAGTGCCATCAGGCATAATATGTCGAAAGATTTACCTCATATGCACATTCCAACTTGTATTATTTGGGGGAAAAATGATACAGTAACACCTCCTGAAGTTGCTGTGGAATTTAATGAACTTTTACCTGATTCTGAATTGTTTTGGATTGATAAATGCGGACATGCTGCAATGATGGAACACCCAAAAGAGTTTAATAGCATATTGGACGCTTGGCTACAAAAAAAAGGATTATAATTCGTTAAGATTAATCAAGCTACGAATCACATATAATTTCCAAAAAAAATAGATGCATATTAAATCAGCCGAATTTGTTGTGAGCAACTCTGATGTTGCAAAATGCCCTAAAAGCAGGCTGCCCGAATACGCCTTTATTGGCAGAAGTAATGTTGGCAAATCATCGCTAATAAATATGCTTACAAGCCGAAAAAGCCTAGCCAAAACTTCAGGCAGACCAGGAAAAACACAGCTAATAAATCATTTTTTGATTAATGATAATTGGCATTTAGTAGATTTACCTGGATATGGCTATGCTAAGGTTTCGAAAAGTGCGAAAAAAGTGTTTCAAAAATTTATTACACAATATTTTGGTTTACGTGAGCAACTAGTCACCGCATTTGTTTTAGTTGATATTAGACACAAACCTCAACCTATAGATTTAGATTTTATGAAATGGCTGGGTGAAACTGGCGTACCTTTTTCAATCATTTTTACCAAAGCCGATAAATTAAGACCTAAGGCGATTGAAAACCATGTAGAAGATTACAAAAGTGTCCTTTTAGAAACATGGGAGGACGTACCTAATTATTTTATTACCTCATCATCAAAAGACATCGGGAAAGATGAAGTTTTGAATTATATTGAGGGTTTAAATGACAATATGAAACTGGATTCTTATTAGTATCATATAACTTCTTTCGAAATTAGTTTTTAACATCTAAGGCATCCCTTAAAGCGTTTCCAATCAACATAAACGCCATCACTAAACTCATAATGCAAAGTCCCGGTATAACTGCTAAATAAGGCTTACCAAGAATAATATAGTTATAATGATCTTTTATCATGGCGCCCCAACTTGCCATAGGTGGTTGCGCTCCAATTCCTAAAAAACTTAATCCGCTTTCTATTAAAATTGCTCCAGCAAAATTCGCCGCAGAAATCACTATTACAGGGGCCATTATGTTTGGTAAAATATGCTTAGTTATAATTCTAAAATCACTAAAACCTAGAGCTCTAGCAGCTGTGACATATTGCATCTCTTTTGCGCTTATTATTTGGCCGCGAACCACTCGTGCAACTTCAACCCACATAGTTAAACCAACTGCAATAAAAACTTGCCAAAACCCTTTACCCAATGCCAATGTAATTGCAATAACTAAAAGTAATGTTGGAATTGACCACGTTACGTTAATAACCCACATGATTACGGCATCCACTTTACCCCCAAAATAGCCCGCTATACTTCCCATAGTAACACCAATTACCAAAGAAATAAACACGGCTATAAAACCAATAAAAAATGATATTCTTGCTCCAACCAATACACGACTTAATAAATCGCGTCCGTATTTATCAGTACCAAAAATAAAAGTTTTTACTTTTATAAAATCTTTAACTGAATTGTTAGGAAATGTATTTAAACTAATTGATTTTTCTGCTCCTTCCAATCCATCTGAAGCGTATTCTTTATAGCTTAAAATATCGTCGGTTATCTTATAATTTGAAATCGGCACTTCGGTTGTGGTATTCTTTTTTCCGAATAAAATTTTATCAAAAATATTTTGATTTGATTCTATTTTAGAAGGAATTGAAAGTATTGTAACTTTAAATCCAGGTTTTTTAGAATGAATGGCTAAATGCATTTGATTAGCAAACTGAGAATTATCAGGTGCAAAAACGTATGCAAACACAGATATTAATCCAATAAAAACAATATAATAGAAACTGAAAACGCCCCAAAAATTCTTTTTAAATTTTTGGAGCGCTAATTGTTTTAGCGAGTTTGATTTACCACTCATAAATTACTTATTTCTTAACTGTGGTAGCTACTTTTTTAATAGGATACGATGTTTTTAAATCTTCTAAAACATTAATAGCCTCTTCAACATAAACATCTTTACTTAAACTTTCAAACCATCTAACACGTTTTTCTTGTAAAATTGAATCGTTTTCAAATAATTTTTGTTCATAACTAGTTGGACTAAAAGTTAAGTTCGTCTTATAATTAGATATAGCCTCATATTGTTTTGATTCTTCTTCATTTAAATCAAGATTCGCTTTATATTTCTCATAGTTTAAAGGAAAAACAGTATCATCTATTTTACTTTTTACCCATTTTGCATTTTCTGCAATAAGCTGTAACTGTGCATTATTATTCATGCGTTCCTTACTGTTTTTAATAGTTGTATCATAATCAAAATAATTTTCCCACGGCGTATACTCTGCTGCATCAATTTCGTCCCAAGGTAGTGGGTTATCCTTATCTTTTTCACCTATATCAATAAAACTAAACCTACCAGGAACTTCAACATCACTTTTTACTCCCTCTAATTGTACTGAACCACCATTAATTCTATAATATTTTTGAATTGTTAATCCAATAGAACCAAAATCTCCGTTTGTATTACTTCTTAGCATATTGTTAAGATCGACTACTTGCTGAACCGTTCCTTTGCCATAGGTTTGCTTACCACCTATTATAATCGCACGTTTATAATCTTGCATTGCAGCTGCCATAATCTCTGATGCTGAAGCTGATAGTTCGTTAACTAAAATCACTAAAGGTCCATCCCATGAAATTGATTTGTCCCGATCTTTATAAACTTCTTTGGCTTTACCCGTTGATCTGACCTGAACTATAGGTCCTTCTTTTATAAATAATCCAGCCATCTCTACTACGGCGGGTAATGAACCTCCTCCGTTATTTCGTAAATCCAAAACTAGGCCCTCCATACCTTCAGATTTAAGTCGGTCTATTTCTTTCTTGACATCAACTGCGGCATTTAAGTTTTTATAATCTTCAAAATCTACATAAAAAGCTGGTAAATTTATGATTCCGAATTTTTTATTGTTTTTCTCAACTACAGAAGATTTTGCATACGTATCATATACTTCAACCACATCTCTTGTAATTGTAATATCTTTAATATTACCATCAACTTTTTTCACCGTTAATGTCACTTTCGTGCCTTTAGGGCCTTTAATATATTTTATGGCGTCATTGATGCGCATTCCAACAATATCAAGTGGGAACTCTTCATCTTCTTGCTTTACTTTTAGAATAATATCCTCTACTTCTAACTCATTACCCCTCCAAGCGGGTCCACCAGAAATAAGTCCGACTACTTTAATGTAATCCATTCTTTTTGATAATTGAGCTCCAATACCTTCTAATTTGCCAGACATGCGAACATCAAAATCTTCTTTACTTCTCGGCGCTAAATAATAAGTGTGAGGGTCAAACTCATCAACCATGGTATTCACATACATAGCAAACCAGTCTTCACGCTGTAAATCATCAATGGCATCATTGAAATAAATATTAATAGATTTTAAAGTTGATTCTCGTGCTTCTTTCTCAATTTGAGACTCGGTTTTCATCACATATGTTGGATCTTTCTCTTTAGCTTGTTTTTCTTGTTGATGTAAATCATCATAGTTAGAAAGTGTTGAGAACTTAAGTTGTTGTCTCCAACGGTCAGTCATTTCCTTTTTGTCTTTAGGATACATACTGTTTTCGTAATTAGTATCAAAGTACTCATCCTCTGTATAATCAAACGGCTGGGATAATACCTCTTTGTAAATTTCTTTTGCCTCATCAATTCGTTTAAGCAAGCGTTGGTGAACAACATTAAAAAATGTAATATCAGCCGCTTTAATTTGATCATCAATGGTCAACTTAAATTTCTCGAAATCTTCATAATCTGATTCGTAAAAGTATCTTTTAACAGGATCAATTACCCCTAGGTAATCTTCAAATAATTCTTCCGAAAAATCATCATTTATTGTGATAGGGTCAAAATGCAATTGCTCCAATACAAAAGTTATAATTTGAATTAATAATTTATCTTTATCTGGATTGCTAAATTTTTTGGATGTAAAACTACAAGATGCAAATGCAAGAAGAAGCACAAGCAATAAAACTTTATAATTCCTTTTCATAATATTTTTCATGTAATAATATATTGTCGGAAATAAAAACACGACTTAATTCCACTAAAATAAAGAAAAAACCATGCCAATTAAATCAATTGCTACTAATTTTTTGTTAAACCTTATAAATTAACGGTTTCCTGACTAATTTATGTATTTTAGCGATGATATAACGAAAAAATATGGCAAAAAAACCACTTATCCTAGTAACGAATGATGATGGCATAAATGCACCAGGAGTTAGAACTTTGATTGATGTTATGAACGAACTGGGAGATGTTGTTGTAGTAGCTCCTGATAGTCCACAAAGTGGCATGGGTCATGCTATTACATTAAATTCCACGCTTTACGTAGAACAGGTTTTTATTGATGATGGTCCTCAAAAAGAATATAGCTGTTCTGGAACACCGGCAGATTGTGTAAAAATTGCCATTAGAGAAATATTAAAACGAAAACCAGATCTTTGTGTTTCTGGTATTAATCATGGTTCAAATTCTTCAATAAATGTCATTTACTCCGGCACTATGAGTGCTGCCATAGAAGCAGGCATAGAAGGAATTCCTGCAATAGGTTTTTCGCTATTAGATTATACTTGGAATGCTAATTTTGAAGCTTCGAAACCATTTGTTAAAACAGTCTCCGAAAAGGTTTTAAAAAAAGGTTTGCCAAATGGAATTATTTTAAATGTTAATATTCCAAATGTCTCAAAAAATTTAATAAAAGGTATTAAAACATCTAGACAAGCCAAGGCTAATTGGGTTGAAGAATTTGACAAACGTACAAACCCGCAAGGAAAAGATTATTATTGGCTTTCAGGTAAATTTGTTAATTTAGATGATGGTGAAGATACCGACGAGTGGGCACTAGATAATAACTTTGTTTCGGTGGTTCCCATTCAATTTGACTTAACAGCACACCGTTTTTTAAAAGAATTAAATACTTGGGATTTAAATGACACAAAAACATAAAACGATTTGATGAAAAAAGAAATAATAATAGGAATGCTTGTTGGTTTATTTGCTAACACCATCGGGTTACTTTTAACAGCAACATTATTTGGAAAAGGGGATGATTTTGTTGTAGTAATTAAAGCTGCAGCTAACGAAGGTTTTTTAGGCAAATTAATTAGTCTGGGAGCTATTTTAAATTTAATTGCTTTTTTTATTTTCATTAAAAAGAAACAAGATTATCGGGCTAGAGGCGTTTTATTAATAACCGTTTTTATTGCTGTTTTTACTTTTGTATTTAAACTCTTTTAAATAATGAAGTACTACATTATTTCTGGCGAAGCATCGGGCGATTTACACGGTTCGAACTTAATGAAAGCATTACTTAATCTTGATTTAAATGCAGATTTTAGGTTTTGGGGTGGCGATCTCATGCAGGCTGTTGGTGGCACACTTGTAAAACATTACAAAGAACGATCTTTCATGGGGTTTTCAGAAGTACTGATGAATCTCTCTAAAATTTACAAAGATATCTCCTTTTGTAAATTGGATATAAAAAAATTTAATCCAGATGTTGTTATTTTTATTGATAATTCAGGGTTTAATCTCAGAATTGCTAAATGGGCAAAAAAGGAAGGATTTAGAACCAATTATTATATTTCACCGCAAGTTTGGGCATCGAGAGCTAAAAGAGTAAAAGCCATAAAACGGGATATTGATGCCATGTATGTTATACTGCCTTTTGTAAAATCATTTTACGATAAACATGATTATCATAATGTAACATTTGTTGGACATCCATTAATTGATGCGATAGCCAACAGAAAGCAAGTTAGTGAGCATAAATTTAGAGATGAACACAATTTAGGTGATAAACCCATTATTGCATTATTGCCAGGTAGCAGAAAACAGGAAATAACCAAAATGCTATCCGTTATGCTGAGTTTGGTTAATATCTATCCCGATTATCAATTTGTGATTGCCGGTGCACCGAGTCAAGATTATAGTTTTTATAAATCGTTTATAAAAGCAGATAATGTGAAGTTTGTTTCAAATATTACTTATGATTTGTTAAGTGTTTCAACTGCAGCATTAGTAACATCGGGTACCGCCACTCTTGAAACTGCACTATTTAAAGTACCACAGGTTGTATGCTATAAAGGAAGCACTGTTTCGTATCAAATTGCAAAACGTATAGTTACTCTAAAATTTATTTCATTGGTAAATCTAGTTATGGATAAAGAAGTAGTTACGGAGCTTATCCAAAATGATTTTAATAAAAAACGGCTTAAACAAGCTTTAGATAATATTTTAGATCCTGGAAATCGTAAAAAACTATTCTTGGATTATTATGAATTGGAAAAAACTTTAGGAGGAAAAGGGGCGAGTAAAAAAACAGCAACCTTAATTTACAATTCCCTTCAATCATAATTTTAAGATGAAACACTTAATTATCTTCTTAATTTTAATTTTAACTTTTAGTAGTTGCAAATCCTCAAAACGAGCAAAAACTAAAAACTCCTATTCAACAAAAATAATCACAAAAAAAAATGGCGATTATGTGCCAATAGAATCGACCTCAACAAAATCAGAGAATCCCGATAATACTAGAGTTGACTTTACAAATACAAAAGCCGCAAACATTATAGAGTTTGCAAAACAATTTGAAGGTGTTCGCTATAAATGGGGAGGCACAACTGCTGCAGGTATGGATTGCTCAGGATTAATTTACGAATCGTTTAGAGTCCATGAAGTTTATTTACCTCGAATTTCTAGAGATATGGCTAAACGTGGAAAAAAAATTTCGTTAAAAAATGTAAATAAAGGTGATTTGCTTTTTTTTAAAACAAGTAACCGCAGAAATTCTATAAATCATGTTGGATTAATTATTTCAATAAGAAATAATAACATAGAATTTATTCATGCAACGAGTGGTAATGGCGTAATGATATCCTGGTTGAATGAAGAATACTGGTTAAAAGCGTTTAAAGAAGCACGTCGAATTTTATAAGATAATATTTATCTTTCACCATTTATTATGCGCGTACTAAATTTCACAATAATTAAAATAACCTTGTGCCTAATTATAGGTATTGCTATTGGTTATTTAGTGAATATTCCGATAGCAACATCTCTATACATTACATTTTCACTATTAGTTCTTTTATTTATTTCATTTTTTGTAGCAAGAAACCAATTTATCAAAACTATTTGGTTTGGTGTTTTAACATTTTTGGTAATGATATCAGTGGGTGTTTTAACCACCAATTTTCACAATCAAAAAAACTTTTTAAATCATTACACCCATCAAATTTCATTAGAAAAAGACTCAGTAAAAACCATTATTTTTAGAATTAGAGAAGTTTTAAAACCTGGAAACTATTACGATAAATATGTGATTGATTTACTAGATGTTGATGGATCGAAAGTAATTGGAAAGTCTCTATTAAATATTGAAAAAGACTCTCTGAATTCAACATTAAAAGTTGACGCTATTTTTATCACAAAATCTGACTTTAAAGATTTAATTCATCCGTTGAATCCAAGCCAATTCGATTATAAAAATTATTTAGAAAAAAAATACATTTATTATCAGCTTTTTATCTCTAATGCATCACTATTTCAAATTAGTTCTAACACACATACCTTATTTGGAATTGCAAATAACTTACGAGAATTTATAACTAAAAAATTAGACTCACATAATTTTAAACCCGATGAACTAGCCATTATAAATGCACTTTTACTAGGACAAAGACAAGATATAAGTGAAGAAGTTTATACTAGCTACACAAATGCAGGTGCCATCCACATTTTGGCTGTTTCCGGTTTACATGTTGGTATCATTTTAATTATTCTGAGTGTAGTTTTTAAGCCATTGGAACGCTTTAAACATGGGAAGTTTTTTAAAACAATCTTGCTGGTTCTTATTTTATGGTGCTTTGCTTTAGTTGCCGGTTTATCGGCATCAGTTACAAGAGCAGTAACTATGTTTAGTATTGTAGTTATTGCCTTAAATTTAAAAAGACCAACAAATATTTATAACACTTTAGCAATATCGATGTTTGTTATATTACTTTTTAAACCTTTATTTTTGTTTGATGTAGGTTTTCAATTAAGTTATTTAGCTGTTTTTGCTATTGTTGCTATTGATCCATTTTTATATAAATTATGGCAGCCAAAAAACTATATAGTCGATAAGTTTTGGCATACATTCACTATTACTGTTTCAGCACAGTTTGGGATTATCCCCGTTAGTTTGTATTATTTTCATCAGTTCCCGGGTTTATTCTTTATTTCAAATTTGGTTATTATTCCAATTTTAGGACTCATATTAGGGTTGGGTATATTAATTATTCTTTTGGCCGTTTTAAACATTTTACCCAATACCTTGGCTTATGGCTACGGATATATTATTGATTTAATGAATAAATTTGTAGGCTGGGTGTCTCGTCAAGAGTCCTTTTTATTCAAAGACATTTCCTTTAGTTTATTATACGTTTTGGTTTCATATTTTTTAATTGTGACATTTATAAGATTTATTGTTAAAAGGAATTACCGGACATTAAGACTTTTTTTAATTTCAATATTAGTATTTCAATTAATTTTTATATACTCAGAGTTCACTAAACCATCGGAAGAATTTATTGTTTTTCACAAAAGTAGGTTTAGCCTTTTAGGAAACACTCTTAACAATAAAATTGTGGTAGCTAGTGACTTTGACAGCTTAACTGAATTAAACAATTCTATTATCAAAGATTATATGGTTGGAAATAATCTTAAATGGATAACAAAAAAAGAAATTCAGTCCATTTATCAGCTAAAAGATAAAAAAATACTAATTATAGATAGTTTAGGCATATATAATATAAAGTCATTTAACCCTGATTATATATTGCTAAGACAGTCACCTAAAATAAACTTAAATCGATTAATAGATTTGCTTCAGCCTAAACAAATTATAGCCGATGGAAGCAATTACAAATCTTACTCTGAGCGTTGGGAAACTATTTGTTATAAAAGAAAAACCCCCTTTCATTCAACGAATAAAAAGGGAGCTTTTATTATAAATTATTAATGTTTTTTAATTTACCTTAACAATATTGTTTGCAACATCCAACCATTTCTGGGTTCCTCCACGAACATATCCTGTACTTCCTAAACTGTTTAAGTTTTTTGATCCTTCTGATGTAATTTCTGGTTTAGCGAAATGTATTGTAGGATAACCTCGAACTTTAAACATTCTTTGCATTTGACTATTCTGAGCCTTTACGGTTGGATCCTGTGGGGTTCTTCTTGGAAAATCTAATTCCACCAAAACTACCTTATCTTTTGCCCATTTTTCAAAATCATTGGTATTTAAAACCTCTTTTTGCAATCTCTTACACCATCCACACCAGTCGGATCCAGTAAAAAATAACATAAGCGTTTTATTTTCCTTTGTGGCAATTTCAAAGGCTTCGTTCATATCTGTATGCCAAGTTAAATTCTCTTGGGCAATTCCATTTGCTGAAATAAAAACAGCTAAAATCAAAGTAAATAATATCTTTTTCATGATTAATTTGTGGCAATAGTTATACCGAACTTACAAAAAAAGCTGGAAACTGGTTTTTTTTTAAATTAATTTTCGATTAACGGACACCATGCATAAGTTTTTTTATAATAGGTTGAAATATAATTGAAACAATACCCACTATGACAGAAATAATTGTTAAAATCCAGAAAAAGTAGCTAATTCCGTTCTCATCTGCTATTTTATCAACGTTTTCACCAAATACTCCCGCTCCTTTCATTCCAATAGCAATAGCTAAATACCAAACACCAAACATAAACGCTATCATTCTTGCAGGAACTAATTTACTAACATAAGAAAGTCCAACCGGCGAAATACATAACTCACCCATGGTATGAAATAAGTAAACTAAAATTAGCCAAATGATACTAACAGATGCTGTTTTGGCTCCTGGCTCAATTCCCATTGCTCCAAATGCTACGCAAGCCATTCCTAATGCAAGTAAAAACATACCAATGCCATATTTTGTATTTGCAGACGGATTATATTTACTTTCCCACCATTTTGAAAATAAGGGGGCCAGCGTTATTATAAATAATGAATTTAATACACTAAACCAAGATGCCGGTATTTCTAGTTCTTCATCTTTCAATTGGTCTAACAGCATCCAAATAGCAATACCCCAAACTATAATAAAACTTAAACTTAAAACTATATTAGCCCATTTATACTTTGCAAAAGTTTGTTTAAACAGTAAAAATAAAACCCAAGTAATAATTCCTAGTGGAATAATGGTCATTGCTGCATTTACTATTCTAAAAATAATTGCCGAAGTACCATCTAAAGTCCTATCTGTATAATCTTTTGCAAAAATGGTTAAAGTACCAGGAGATTGCTCAAAAATCGCCCAAAAGAACACCGATAATATTGCAAAAAAGGTAACTGCAATAAGTTTTTCTCTGGTTATTTTCGAGTATTGTGTAAATCTATATATCAACAATAAAAGAAATAATCCTAAAGCAGTCAAAATGGCTAAATTATTTCCGTTTTCCCCTAGAAAAGAAAATATATTAATTTTTCCGTTTGATATTGTAGTTGTAGGCGCATTTATAATCCATAATAATCCTAATGAAACCATTAAAATTATTAAACCTAATTGCCATTTAGTAAATGGCACTCGCTTATCATTATCTAAAGCTTCAGCAGAATTAGAATCATCCTTTTCTGGCTTTAACCCAATATTACCGAAAATATTTTGTGCTAGCCAAAACTGGATAAGTCCGAAGAGCATAAAAATTCCGGCCAAACCAAATCCTAAGCTCCAACCAACTTTCTCTCCTAAATATCCACAAAGTAATATTCCTAAAAATGCTCCAGCATTTACGCCCATATAAAAAATAGTATAAGCTCCGTCTTTTTTTTCTGGCTTATCTTTGTACATTTCTGATACAATTGATGTCATATTAGGTTTAAAAAAGCCATTACCAATAACTAATAACCCTAAACCTAAATAAATAGACCATTGCGTTTCTACGGCCATAGAGGCATGTCCTAAAGTCATTAATAATGCTCCAATAAGTACGGCATATCTGTAACCAATTACTTTATCAGCAAAATATCCACCCATCATAGTTGATAGGTATACCAACCCAACATACGAACCAAATAAGGCCATAGCATGTTCGCGAGGCCATCCCCAACCTTCATCTAATAAAGAAGCTGTTAAAAATAAAACTAACAACGCACGCATCCCATAATAAGAGAAACGTTCCCACATTTCAGTAAAAAATAATACAAATAACCCTGAAGGGTGCCCTAGAACATTATTTTTAAAAAATTGATCAGTTGAGTTTTCTACCATAATATTTGTTTTTAATTATCTGCTAATTCAAATCCTTCTGTTTCATCGTTATGCATCATACGCTCACTTTCTTCAGCGCCATGCGTCAACCTTTTTAAAGGTTTTAATATCATAATAAATAACAGCCCTATAATAACAGTGAAAATTACTATTCCAGCAAATATATATAGTTCGCCAAATTCTGAAGCAGACTCTCCTACTATACCCGCTACTTTATTACCTAAGCCTGTTGCTGCAAAATAAACACCCATCATTAACGATGCATATTTTACTGGAGCCAATTTAGTTATAAAGGATAATGCAACTGGAGAAATACATAATTCACCTATAGTATGGAATAAGTAAGCTAACACCAACCAAATCATACTTGAAGTACCAGATTTCTCAAATTCCATAGCTGCAAATACCATAAACAAAAAACCAAATCCCATTATTATGATTCCTAAAGCCATTTTAAACAGAGAAGATGCTTCTTTTCCTTTAAGCTTTCGTTTTGCCCAAACACTAGCTACACCAGTGGCAAAAATAATTATGAACCCAGCATTCAAACTTTGAAACATTACTGTTGGTATTTCCCAACCAAATAACATTCTATTTGTGTTAGTTTCTGTATAAAGATTCATTAAACCTCCCGCCTGTTCAAAAGCACCCCAAAATATAATAACCATAATAAATGATAATAAAAGTACCAAGAAACGATCCTTATAAATCTGCGTATCTAATTCTTTATAAATCATTATTAATAATGCGGAAATTGCAGTTAAAAAAATAAATAATAAACCGAAGCCCCATTCTAAAGTATACCAGCCATAAAGAGATAGTAATAATAAGACAACAACTATACTTAACTGTTTTGGTGATTTGAATAGTTTGGAATACAAAGCACCATAAGATACCTCGTTTTCATCATTTTTAGACGGTATAAAATTACCAACTTCTTTCAAATATTTTTGTCCTGCTACATAGTTAATTAATCCTAAAACCATAACAATACCAGCTAGACCAAATCCAGCATGCCAACCCCATTCAGCAACAACACCACCTACTATCATAGTTGCAAGCAATGAACCCAAATTAATGCCAATATAAAATATACTAAATCCTTTATCTCGCCTTATATCGCCTTCTTTATAAAGACCACCAACCATAGTGGAAATATTGGGTTTTAATAAGCCAACGCCTAAAATTACTAATCCTAAACCTGTATAAAATGCCCAAATATCTGTAAGCACTAAAACACCGTGACCTATACATAATACTATTGCTCCAATTAATACTGCCTTCTTTTGCCCTATTAATTTATCAGCAATCATACCTCCAGGAATGGACATTACATAAACTAACATAGTGTACCAGCCATAAAGTGCCAATGCTTCTTGATTTGGCCATCCTAATCCTGCGCCTCTATCGTCTCCAATGGTTTGAGTGGTCATATACAATACTAATAAAGCTCGCATCCCATAATATGAGAACCGTTCCCACATTTCCGTTAAGAATAAAATATAAAGTCCTATTGGTTGTCCAAAAAGTTCTTTTTGGTGTGGTTTCAATGCCGATGTTGCCATAAATAGTGTATTGGTTAGTGTTTAAGATTATCCTTTTAAGTTTACTTTTTCTTTCTGTTTAATTTCTTTTTGTTTTTCAATTTTATCTCCAAGTGTTTCATGAATAAAATGTGTCATTTTTTTGTATAAATGCAGCCTGGTGTTACCTCCAAAAATACCATGGTTCTTATCAGGATAAATGGCCCAATCGAATTGTTTGTCAGCCTGAATTAATGCTTCAGCTAATCGCATAGTGTTTTGCAAATGTACATTATCATCGCCAGACCCATGAACTAAAAGAAAATCGCCTTTTA
>NZ_JABDMV010000056.1 GCF_013001275.1 Flaviramulus sp. | reverse complement strand
GTTACATCCTCCGGTGCAATGTACTTCATCACTATTTTGAACATCTGGTTTTATTACGGAAATTATTTGAGGATTACTCACAGATGCAAAATCTGATAGACCATCGCCATTAAAATCGCCATATAGTTTCCTGTTATTTGAGGTGGTAGCATTACTCCCGAGATTAATAGGAAAAATACGAGCATCAAACTCTTTTAAATTTTTATCAACATCTTCACGAAGTATTTTGAAATCACGATTTTTAGTCATCACAGAAAGATAAAAAGTGTAATCTGCTTCTATTCCGTTATAGTTAACTCGTTTAATAAACTTCACTAAATAACTTACAGCCTCTTTTGTTATGTCAAATTGATCATTTAAAATACGCTCTGTATAGTCTGGAAATTGTTGAAACAGCAAATTTTTATCTTGCTGCACTTGACTTCTGGTGCGCTCTTTTCCGTAGTAAGTTACTACATCCATATAGTAGCGTTCAAGGTATGGGGCCTTTATTTGTGTATGGGCATCACTCCATTGTTTTACAAAATTACGTACCTCTTTTTCACCTTTAGGGTTTACCTCGTTGCAACTAAATAATAGAACAACAATCAGGCAGAATATAAGTGATAAATACTTCATAAATCGAATATAACTTTTGCATAAAAATGAAGTTTAAAGATACATGATTTTTTAATGAATTTATAAGAACATGTAACCAATTACAAAACGAATCTTAAAAAGAACAACAGTGTTTCACATTTATGTAAAACAGCTACAAAATAAAAAAATCTATGAACATGACCTTTAGCATAAAGTTCACTTCTCTCCTATTTTGGATTCTAATAATTTTAATACTAATTAATAAAACAAAATAATTAAGATATAAAAATAAGTAGAGTTCCTTTTTTTATTTATTTTCGGTCATTATATGAAATTACTTGAAAACACTTTAGGAAAAAAAATAGGACTAGTTTTGTCTGGAGGCGGTGTTAAAGGGGTTGCACATGTTGGTGTTCTTAAAGCACTAAAAGAACATGGTATTTCTCCTGATATCGTTTCAGGTGCTAGTGCTGGAGCCATTGTAGGTGCATTATATGCAAACGGTGTTAGCCCTGTAGATATGCTTGCCTTTTTTAAAGATACTCCTTTGTTTAAATACAGTCACTTCACAATTATTAAACCTGGATTATTCGACACGAATAAATATCTCGTATTCTTTGAAAAATTTTTTCCAAATAATTTATTTGAAGCTTTAGAAAAACAATTATTTGTAGTAGCTACTAATCTACAAAAAGGCGAAGCACAATTTTTTTCCAAAGGGGAATTGCTAAATGTTGTTTTAGCATCAGCTGCTATACCACCGGTTTTTAGTCCTGTAAAAATAAATGGCCAATTATATACTGATGGTGGTATTATGAATAATTTCCCCGTTGAACCATTAATAGATACTTCAGATTATATCATTGGTTCTTATACAACTTCAATGAAACCAGTTGGTGTTGATCAACTTAAAAATTCACTCCAATTATCTCAGAGAGCAAATCTTTTGATGCTTCATTCAAATGTAAAAGAAAAATTAAATATTCCGGATTTGTTATTTACTCCTAAAAACTTGGATAGTATTGGAGTATTAGATAAGACAGGTGTGGAAAAAGCATACGCTATAGGATATGATTATGCGTCAAAATTACTCGATAGTAAGTTTAAAATATAACATTATGGCTTTTCTTGTATTTTATACGTTATTGAATATTTAAAATTATCTGCCCAAATTATTTTTTATAGCAGAAATGAAATATTGATTGAACTAAAATGTCATACATTTAAGTTCCCTTTTTGTAAAAAATGAAACATTGGATTGATCTTTTATCGGAATTTAAAAAAAACCAACAGCCAGTTGCTCTCATTACAGTTACAAAATGTTTGGGGTCAACACCTTGTGTTGTAGGCTCGCGAATGATTATTACTAGCGATAAAGTGCTTCATGGAACAATAGGCGGCGGAAAATTAGAGTTTCTTGCAACCGAAGAAGCCATAACTGCACTTCGTGAAAATAGAATCATCGAATCTAGTTATACACTAGGTCCGGAGTTTGAACAATGTTGCGGTGGAAAAGTTGAATTTATTATAGAACCTATGAATCAATTACCAGAATTATATTTATTTGGTGCCGGACATATTGGATGTGAAGTTGCCAAAATATTAGTTGATACGCCTTTTAAAGTTAAGCTTATAGATACTCGTAAAGATTGGTTTAAGCATTTGAAATTAGATGAAAGTATTCATTGTTGTGAAGTTAATACAGATGACTTTAAAACATTAAGAGACGCTGTAAAATGGGGCAAAAACTGCTATGTTTTAGTAATGACTCCTGACCATTCGATTGACTTTGATATTATTGCCATGTCCCTACAAAATGAAACTAAGTTTTTGGGCTTAATAGGAAGTAAAACTAAGCGCGTTAGATTTAACAATATGCTTATAAAAGATATGAATATCAAAGAAGGAATGAGTAATGTGGTGTGCCCAATTGGCTTACAGGTTGGAGGCGATACACCAAAAGAAATTGCTATTGACATTGCTGCACAATTACTTAAAGTTCTATATGAACAATAATTAAATATATTGACAAATCTTACTTCAATTTTGCACGGCGGTCCTTTAAAATTTTAGCAAATGATCGTGTTCTAATTTCATCTAAAGTTAAACCGGTAGCAAAAACTTCTTCAATTGAAATAGCGCCACTATTTAAAGCTTTTAAGAAATAATTTAAAAGACCTTGTCCTGTTGCAGCATCGTCAAAGGTGTCGCCAATTAAAGAGGCTTGAGCTGCTTTTTCTACAAAGGTTTTTAAACGCAAAACAGCATCATCATAACTCTCTAAAAAGAAGGCATAAACCGCTGTATAACGCATTGGTAATTGTGCTGGATTTAAATCCCATCCTTGGTATAATCCTTTATATAATGAATGGCGAATATGCCCATAACCTTTTAACCAAGCACGGTGAACCACTTTTTTGTTTTCCATTTCTTGGGCTTCAGTTAATTCACCACGATGCGGACCAATGGGCATCGTGTTTGTTGCACCATCAGATAGCCAAATACCAGTGTGAGCTAATGCAACTTTTGTTGTATAATGAGCAAAATCGCAAACATCATGATCCATTTCTTGATATGAAGCTGTAATATTATTGGAAGCCGTATAATCGTAGGTACCAAAATGCGTAGCGATACAACGTCCGTTGCTTGCTGCTATAAATCTGAATAGTGGATTGGTTCCATTATGGTCCATGATAGATTGTGTGGTTTCTACCATCATTTCCATTTTAAGAGTTCCCGATTCTAAATTAAATTCGCCTTCAATCACTTCGAAAAATTTCACCAAAGCTATAATTTGCTCTGGAATAGTAACTTTAGGTAGCATTACCACAAAATTGTTTGGTAATTTACCTTCGGATTCTGTTAATAGTGTTGTTAAAAATAAATCAAGTGTTCTTTGTCCGCGATGTTTTAACTCTTCAGTAAAAGGTTTTATTCTAATCCCAATGAAAGGAGAAAGTGTGCCTTCTTTCATGCCAATGGCCACTTGTTTCGCCGCAAAAATAGCAGTATCATCTTCTTCCTTATCCGAACGATTCCCAAAACCATCTTCAAAATCAGTTCTAAAATCTTCTACACCTTCTTTTTCTAATTTTGAAATTACTTTTTGATAGATATTATATGAAAATCCCGCAGGATGTTTCTTTAAGTTTTCTTTTGTTAAACCCTCTAGTTCTGTTATAAGTTTTTGTTGTTTCTTAGTTTTAGAAGGTAATTTTTTGCTTCCTTTTAATTTGAAAGCTTTTCCAAATTCAATAAAATTTGGAGCATAATGCAGCAAAGATTTTAAAGCAATAGATCCTAATAATTGTGTTGTATTTGACTTAAATAGATCTGCTCCACCATAAACCGTATGAATAGGCTGCCTATCTTCCCTGTCACCCCTATATATTTTATTAAACGCATTATTCGCTGTTTTTAAATCGGCAAATATGACTTCTTTTTTTTCTTCTGAAACACTTAAATTCATGCTTAAATCTTTATTATTTTAACTTCCTCTATAAGTAGAGTATCCAAAAGGATTAATTAGTAATGGAATATGATAATGGCTGCTATCAGTAACTTCAAATTGTATTGATACTTCAGGATAAAAGCCTTTTTGATTATTGATTTTATAATAGTTTGCGGTGTTAAAAGTCATCGAGTAAACCCCGGGAGTTAAATGTTTTCCAGGAGGTAAGACATCGGATATTCTTCCATCAGAATTAGTTACACCAACGCTAATAGGTTTCCATTGTTTGCTACGTATACCTTTTAAAGTTATGAGCATATGTTTTGCAGGAACACCAAGGGATGTGTCTAAGGCATGCGTTGTTAAATGACTACTTAAATCTGCGTTTTCTGACACACCTTGAATAAGTTTTGCTAACCGAATTACTGTAATTTTATGCTGTTCATTCATTGCTACATAAATTTCATCATCGACATCATGATGCAATCTAGCATTAATTATCGATAACATTTCACTAGCAGATTTACCGCTAGCACTTACAATAAAAATATAACCAAACTTAACTTCATATAATTCATTTGCTTTAGCCAATTCTTCTATAGTTTCAGTTTTAGCTTCAGCTACTTTAGCTTGTTCGTTTCCTGCCCATTGGGCCGTGTGAGCAAATTTTTCTTTTAAACTTTCTATGTTTCCAATTTTAGGATGACCTGTAAATGCTTCTTTAAAATCTTCTACAGAGCAGTCTCCATACCAAATAGTAGCTGCCGTTTTTATCAGTTGCTTTTCAGAAGAAAATGGTCTGCTATTAACCATATTATTAATCCATGTTTTAGAGACACAACATTCTTCTAATTTAGAAAACGCGTCTTGGTCTGAAAGAGAATTAAGTTGGTTTAATGTTATCATAATCTTTATTTTAGTGCGCCTTGATTAATCCAGCAGTTAATCATATCACGTTCTTGTTGAGTCATCCCCGTTTGATTGTTGTTAAACGGCATATTTTTACTTACTACAGTGCGTTGAAAAATCTTATCACGTAAATTATAAATCTGTTCTGCCGTATCATATTTTACGCCATTTGGGGCCACTTTCCAAACTGCATCTGTTGGATTCGATGAATGACAAACAGTACATCTATTGTTTATAACGGTTTGAACTTCTGTAAAGGAAACCATTTCTTGGCAATTTTCATACTTTGGAGGCGTGGGAGCCGTCATAAAAGCCATTCCAAATAAAATAATTACAGAAATAGGCATAACCCAGACTGAAAGTTCGCCTTTCTCTCGAACATTTAAATAATGCTTTACTCCTGCCGTTCCTAAAGTTATACCAATTAAAACTAACCATTGGTATGCGTTTCCAAATGTACTAGGGAAATGATTACTGATCATTACAAATAGCACAGGAAGTGTAAAATAATTATTGGTATAAGACCTTAAAAAAGCGGCTTTCGCATCTTCAGGGTTAGGAAGCTGTCCTTTTTTTGCAGCTGCAACCATGCGCTTTTGCCCCGGAATTATAACAAAAAATACATTGGCTGCCATTAAGGTTCCTAGAAAAGCACCAAAATGAATATATGCGGCACGTCCACTAAAAACTTGTGCATAAAACCAAGCAAATAAAAACACTAATACTGTAATTGCTAAAGTGAATGCCACTTTATTATCGCTTAGGCGCTTACAAATTTGATCATATAAAACCCATCCAACAATTAGAGAAATTACACTAATAGCTATAGCTGTTGACGGTAGAATATCTAAAACTTCAGGATCAATTAAATATGAACTGGCATTAAAATAATAAACTATTGCAAGCAAACAAAAGCCAGAAAGCCAAGTAAAATAGGCTTCATATTTAAACCAATGTAAATGTTTGGGGATTTTTTGAGGAGCGAGTTTATATTTTTCAACATAATAAAATCCACCTCCATGAACGGCCCATAAATTTCCGGCTATTTCATCCCGTACACCTTCTGTTCTATTTAAAGCATTTTCCAAAAAAACAAAATAAAAGGATGCACCAATCCAAGCAATTCCAAATGTAATATGAATTAATCGAACAGTTAGATTCAACCATTCAAAAAAGTGACTTTCATAAATGGTATCTTTTAAGAACAGATATAAAATTCCGATTCCAGCTAATGAAGCAACCACTATTAAAGCATAAAACCAATTCTGGGATGTTTGAATAGAATCTGCTTTTTTATCATTTCCTTCAGCTCTTAAATCTTTAATTGAGTGATGTAACTTATAAGTAAAAGCGATAATTACTGAAAAAATTATAAGCCATGCAATAAGTAAGATTACTTCAATCATTTAATTTATTTAATCGTTCCAAGAATACGTAATCGGCTAATTCCACCATCAGGATATATTTTTAATTTCACATGTGTCACGTGATGTTTGATGGGCACTATCTCATTTTCAAAATGATGTTCTTTGTCTGCCTCAAGTTTTGTCTTTGGAAGCAATGGTTTCCATTCATGATTTCCATTTAAAACTTCAGCATCACTATCACAACTGCAAATATCGAGAGCACAAGAATCAGGATAATTTCCCTTGAAATGTTTTGTGTCTACAATAATTTTACGAACTATACCAGAATGGCCTAATCTCAAGATTACAAAATCTTCATTATTTGGTGTACGGTTACGTTTGGTTTCCCAGCCATCGCCCATATTTTTTCCAGTTGTTGGAGAAATAATATTGTCCATGACACTAAAAAACATATCATTGCAATGAAGCGCTTTGCCGCAGTTGTTTACCAATACTAAATCAATAAGTTCTTCAGGGTTTACTTTAGACCAATCTTTATAAACTTCACCATATACTCTTAATCGAGCAACGCCACCATCAGGATAGATATGTAGACGCACATGTGTAAAAATTTTATCTGAATCAATTTCAAAAAAATGTTGACTTCCCGGATCTAAAGGCGATTTTGGTAAAATTTCCTCCCAAGCTAAATCATCGGACTTGCTCCAATCTGAAATATCCTGTTCTAAATTAATAGCTTCAATTGAAGCAAATGGTGGATGATTTCCTAAAAAGTGATTGGTATCAATATCAAAACCTTTAATTTTTCCTTCAGCACCAAGTTTTATTATTGCCCAATCATGTCCAGCGGTTCGTTTTCTTCTAGATTCCCAACCGTCCATCCATTTGCCTCGATCGGTATATTTATCAGTAATAAAAACACCTCGCCCTTCTTTAATAAGGTTTTCTTTTTCTGCAAAAAAATCATCGGTTGCGTATAATACTTGTCCACCAATGTTTTCTGAAGCTAAGTCAATATATTGTTTAAGTTTATTCTCTATCATCTATCTTTTAATAATAACTTCCCTTGTTGAAGGGTTTTAACTTTTGAATTTTCAACCACTTGAACACCATTAACAAATGTATGAATTACTTTTCCAAAAACCGTTTCGTTTAAATAAGGTGTTGCTTTATGTTTGTGTTGAATTGAATCTTCATAAATAGTAAATTCTTCAGAATCATCCCAAATAGTAATATCTGCATCAAAGCCAACCTTTAAGGCTCCTTTCTTATTTTCTAACCCTAAAAATTCTGCAGGATTTTTTGTTAATAAGGTGATGAGTTTTTCAATGGCTAATCCTCTTTTTCTAGCTTCAGTAAAAAAAATTGGTAGCGTAAACTGTAATCCCGAAATTCCTCCCCAAGCCTTAAAAAAATCGCCACTTTCTAGTTGTTTTCGTTCTGGCGGAGCAGGTGAATGATCGGAAGCTAAAAAATTAAAACCATCTTCTATTAAAAAATCCCATAAGTTGTCATTATTTGACTGCTCTCGTATTGGCGGTGCACATTTAAAAATAGGAGATTTATCCGGAATGTTTTCAGCATTAAAGTATAAATAATGCGGACAAGTTTCAACGGTTAGTTTATTTGTTTCCTGTTTGCGTTGTTTAATTCGTTCAATACCTTTTGAAGCTGAAAGATGTACAATATGAACTTTAATATCGTACCTTTTTTGTATATCTATAGCCAAATCAATCGCATTAGTCTCCCAATGTTGCGGTCTTGAATGTAAATAATCAAGATAGCTTTTTGGATTGTTGACATCAGGAACATGTTCGTCATTTAACTCGCAATGCAATAATAAAGGAAGATTGTGTTGTTTTAGGATTGAAGCTGTTGCTTCTAAATCTGTTTTTGAAACATTAGGAAATTCATCAATTCCAGAATGCGTTAAAAACCCTTTAATTCCAAAGACTCCAGCCTTTATTAAATCTTCTATATCATTTATATTTGAAGGAATAATACCTCCATAAAACCCACAATTTACATGGAGCTTATCTTTTGAAGCTTCTTGCTTTAGTTTAAATGCTTTTACGTTTGTAGTAACCGGACTAGCATTTAACGGCATTTCGATAAGTGTTGTAATACCGCCAATAGCTGCCGCTTTTGTTGCAGTATCAAAGCCTTCCCAATTAGCACGACCTGGCTCGTTAATATGAACATGCGAATCAATAATTCCAGGCATTACAATAAGGTTTCCATAATTTAAAAAAGGAATATTTGGGTCGTTATAAAATCCAGAATGAATACTATGAATTTTATCATTTTTTATGTGAAGTGCACACTCAATTAATTGATCATTTATTAAACAACGTTTACTGTAAATAAGAAATTCTGTCATAACTTATTTAGAATATAAACTCATTAAAACCTTTTCTGGCGTCATTGGAGCATGGAACTTTAAATTGTAATTTGGATTGAATGCTTTAATGGCATTTTGAATCGCAAAATAAGCACCAATACCGTACATTAAAGGTGGTTCACCAACTGCTTTAGATTTTAAAATGGCTAATTCATGACCTTCAGTATCTAAAGGAATGACCTCCACCTCTTTTGGAATCGAAAATATATCTGGAATTTTATAAGTCGACAAGGCGTTCGACAGTAATTTACCTTCGTCATTATAAGCGATTTCTTCCATAGTCATCCACCCTATTCCTTGTGCTAGAGCACCTTCAACCTGCCCTAAATCAATGCCTTTACTCATGCTTTTACCATAATCGTGAACAATTTTAACCGAATCAAATTCGTAAGTACCACGCGTGCAATCCACAGTTGTAGTGATTATAGCTGTCCCATAAACATGATACGCAAAAGGATGTCCTTTTTCTTTAGTTTTATCAAAATGAATCTCGGGAGTTGCGTAATGTGCGTTTTCGGTTAAAGCGACACGTTTTAGCATGGTTTTACTAATAAGTTCTGTCCAAGATAATTCAGTTTTTTTACCATTGACATAAACGTATTCATCTTTTAAACTTATATTTTTTTCAGAAGAATGCAAATCTTCAGAAGCAACTATCTTTAGACGATCTAAGAGGGAATTACAAGCCATTAAGGTGGCTTTACCATTTAAATCTGCAGTCGAACTTGCAGCAGATGGCGAGGTATTGGCTACTCGTGTTGTATTAGTCGTTTCTATCTTAATTTTTGAAATAGGAATCGAAAATACATCAGCAGCAATTTGCATTATTTTAGTATTCACACCTTGTCCCATTTCCACAGCAGCTGTGCTAATGCCAACACTCCCGTCTAAATAAATATGTACCAATGCCCGAGCATGATTCATTGGTGTATTGGTAAATGAAATACCGAATGTAATTGGCATAAAAGCCAAACCTTTTTTGAAGGCATTGTTGTTTTTATTGAATTCTTCAACTTCTCGTTGTAAAGAATCACTATTATAAATTTCTTTTGCAGAATTCCATGAATTTTTAGCTTCTACTTTTTTAGCTATTTGTCCGTACGAAAACGTATCATTTTCATCTAGTAAATTTGCTTCTTGTATTTGCCGAGGATTCACACCAATTCCATGAGCTGCATTTGCAATAGCCGACTCAATAACGAACATTCCTTGCGGTCCTCCAAAACCACGAAACGCTGTGTTTGGTGGTAAGTTGGTTTTACAACTTAAAACGGTTGTGGTCACATTAGGAACAAAATAACTATTGGTTGCATGAAACAACGTGCGCTCCGCAATTGCTGGTGACAAATCTGCTGCCGCACCAGAATTTTGAAGAAACTCCGCTTCGTAAGCTAAAATTTTTAAATCTTTAGTTAAGCCAATTTTATAAGTACTCTCGTAAGGATGACGCTTACCAGTCATCCGTAAGTCATCATGACGGTTTAATATTAATTTTACAGATTGATTTAAATGATAAGTTGCCAAAGCAGCCATAACAGCCCATGGTGTTGCTTGGTCTTCTTTACCACCAAATCCACCACCAAGTCGCGTGACATCTACTTCAATTTTATGCATAGCAAGACCTAATACTCGTGCAACAGTTTTTTGCACAGCTGTTGGCCCTTGTGTGGACGATGTTATTTTTATATTCCCGTTTTCTAAAGGTTCAGCATACGCACCTTGCGCTTCGATGTATAAATGTTCTTGACCATTTGAAAAGGTTTCGCCTTCAAAAATATACTCACAATCTTTGAATGCTTTTTTGGAATCACCAAGACTAAATGATCTTGGAGCATTTATAAAACTACCTTTTGCTTTCGCTTCTTTAGCAGTTGTGATTACTGATAATTCTTCAATTTCTATTTCAATTAATTCTCTAGCTTTTCTCGCAATAAATTCAGTTTTTGCAACAATTAAAGCGATTGGCATGCCCCAAAAATGCACTTCATGTTCAGCAAATAGGGGCTCGTCTGCAATGATGCCACCAATCTCATTTTTACCAGGAATATCTTTGTAAGTGAAAATGCGCTCAACACCTTCCAATGCTTTTGCTTTGGAAAAGTCGATATTTTTAATTTTTCCATGTGCTTTTGGCGAATCAAAAACTACTGCATGAAATGTCCCTTGTCTAATATTTACATCATCCACATACAACGATTCACCACGAACATGTGTATAAGAATCTAAGTTTTTAATGCTTTGTTTTAAAGCCGTTAAAACTGCATCCTGTTTGGTATCTAATTCGCTATTTGATTTATTTTTATGCATGCTGAACAAAATCGTTTAAATTGCATTGCTTCGGAAATAACTCAGTAAAATGCGCAAAAAATAATTGTCTTGCCAACAAACGCTTATAATCACTTGAACCTCGAACATCGCTGATCGGTGCAATTTCTTTTTGAAGTATCTGATTAGCATCAATTATAGTTTGAGTAGTCAATAATTTTCCTTTTAAAAATGCTGAAGTTTCCTGTAAATACTTAGGGATAGCTGCAACGCCACCAATAGAAACATGTGCTTCTAAAATCGTTTCATTTTCTACAGATAAGTATATTCCAGAATTAACACTTGCAATATCCAAATGTGTACGTTTACATACTTTTTCAAAATTAAAATACGTGTCATTTGTTGGTAGATTAAAGATGATGTTAGTAATGAGTTCACCGTCTTTTAAATCGTATGTTTTATATCCTTGATAAAAGTTTTTTAGAGCAATTCTTCTTTCCTTATCTTCTAAATTAGTAATGGTGATTTCACTATTAAGAGCCAAAAAGAAAATAGTCATATCGCCTATTGGAGATGCATTAACTAAGTTTCCTCCAAAAGAAGCCATATTTCTAATTTGCTCTGATGAAACCAACTTTAAGTGTTTTCGTAAGTTTGGTAATAACTGGTTTAATTCAACATGATTCCATAAATCGGTAACCGTTGCATTTGAACCAATTGTGCAAGTCTTATTTTTAATTGAAATACCTTTTAAATAGTCTTTATCGGCAATAAGATGCACTCCATTATCAATTAAATTATCGGCTTGTTGTACATATAAATCGGTGCCACCAGACACAATTTTTCCTTTTGGTTGATTTAATTCTTTAGTTTGAATAGCTTCTAATTGTTGTGGTATGCTTTCAAAATATTCAGGAATAAATCGGTTGTCAATTAACCTTTTAAATGATGTTACTTTCTTATTTTGAAGTTTTTCAACTACTTGATGTGCTGCTTTCTCAATTGATTTATAACCAGTACACCTACAAATATTTCCGCTAATAGCATCTAAAGCATTGTTATAATTTTTTTCAGAATTTGAAAGAGCGAAACCAGTTAGGGAAACCACAAAACCTGGTGTGCAAAATCCGCATTGTGTGGCGTAATTTGCTTTCATCGCTTCTTGAGCTGTATTTAATTTGTTTTTTAGATTTGTACCTTCAACTGTTACGATATGTTTACCATGTGCATTTCCAAGAGGCGAAATACACGATGTGATGCTTTGGTATTCTATAATTTTATTTCTTAACGTTCCAACTAAAACAGTACATGCACCACAGTCACCTTCGCGGCATCCTATTTTTGTTCCAGTAAGACGTTGTTCATATCGTATAAAATCCAATAAAGTGATTCCAGAATGTTCTGAAGTTTTAATGGTTTTATTATTTAAGATGAAAGTAATCATGTACTAATATTCTGTTTTATCTTCTTTTTTTGTCCATTCTTGAAATGGTTGCAACGCAATTTCGCGACCTAATTGTTCGAATGGAATGCTGCGTTCAGCATAGGGTAAAGGAATTTCTTTATATATAAAGGCATCGTCAAAGCCAATATTTGCCGCATCTACTTGATTGCTTCCATAATATACTTTATCTGGTCGTGCCCAATAAATTGCCCCTAAACACATTGGGCAAGGTTCGCAAGATGTATAAATTTCACAGCCATCTAATTGGAAAGAACCTAGATTTTTGCACGCATTTCTTATAGCTGTAACTTCTGCGTGAGCCGTTGGATCGTTGGTAGAAGTTACTTTATTGTTTCCTCGTCCTACAATTATACCGTCTTTAACTACAACGCAGCCAAATGGGCCACCTTCGTTACTGTTCATTCCATTTAGAGCTGCGTTAACAGCTTCTTGCATGAATTTTTCGTTACTCATTTTTTAATAATTTTTATGAAAAATACAAATCATTTAAATTTTTACGAATGAAAATTGATGTTTTTTATAAACACAATTATCCATTGCCCATAGGTGTAAGATTAAACTAAAGTTTTTACTACTTCTTCTCTGCGGCTTTCATAAGATGAAACAACTCTTTAAACAACCCTCGAGCGATTAACAATTTCATAATTTCATTGGTTCCAGCATAAATTCTGGCAACTCTATTATCGGCATACATGCGAGCAATTGGGTAGTCCCACATATATCCATAACCGCCAAATAGCTGTAGGCATTCGTCTACTACCTTTCCATGCATTTCTGTCGCTGAATACTTTGCAATTGAAGCACTTTCAGCAGTTAATTGATGTTCTGCTAATAAAAGTGTACATCGATCTAAAAAAGCTTGATTAATTTGTAATTGTGAAGCACATTCGGCCAATTTAAATTGTGTGTTTTGGAATGCAGCAATGGGTTGCTTAAAAGCTTTTCTTTCAGAAGTATATGCAATGGTTTTTTCTATGGCTCCTTCTGCCCCGCCAATAGCATTAAGTGCCACCGTTAATCGCTCTCTAGCCAATTCTGTCATCATAATTTTGAACCCTAAACCCTCTTCCCCTAATAAATTTTCTTTTGGAACTTTTACATTATCAAAAAATAATTCACAGGTATCCTGAGCTTTCATGCCAATTTTTTTAAAAGGAACTCCCTTTTCAAAACCCTCAGATTCGCTTTCCATAATTAATAAAGACACGCCTTCTTTCTCAGTGCCTATATTGGTTTTAACAGCTACTATGGACATATCACTCATATACCCATTTGTAATAAATGTTTTTTGCCC
>NZ_JABDMV010000039.1 GCF_013001275.1 Flaviramulus sp. | reverse complement strand
AAAACTTGTTTTTGTAAATCATATTTCAAACGCATTGGGAACTATAAACCCAATTGAATATATTATTGAAAAAGCACACAAAGTTGGTGCAGCCGTTTTAATTGATGGTGCACAATCTTGCCCGCATATAAAACCAGATGTTCAACAATTAGATGTCGATTTTTATGTAGCATCCGCACATAAAATGTGTGGTCCAACCGGGGTTGGAATGCTTTACGGTAAAGAAGCATGGCTTAATAAATTACCGCCATACCAAGGAGGCGGTGAAATGATTGCCGAAGTTACTTTTGAAAAAACAACCTACGCAGAATTGCCTCATAAATTTGAAGCTGGCACACCGAATATCTGTGGCGGAATAGCTTTTGGAGCTGCTATTGATTATATGAACAACATAGGATTTGATTCAATTGCTAAATATGAGCATGAATTATTAAACTATGCGACTTCTAAACTTCTTGAAATTGACGGCCTAAAAATTTATGGAACCTCTAAAAACAAAACATCAGTAATATCATTTAATTTAGAAGGAATTCATCCATATGACGTAGGTACAATTCTAGATAAACTAGGCATTGCCGTTCGTACCGGGCATCATTGTGCACAACCAATTATGGATTATTTTAAAATTCCTGGTACTGTGCGTGCTTCTTTTTCATTTTATAATACTAAAGCAGAAATTGATGCTTTAGTTGTAGGAATTAATAAAGCTAAAATGATGCTTTCCTAAATTATTCTACAATAATTTAATTGATTTTATTACAAATGTTATTAACAATTATTGTTAACTATTCAACATTATCATACATTTTGTCGAATAATTAACATTTTTTTGCATTATTATTAGATATTTTACAAAATAATTTTATCTTCAGCGTCGACTAATTCAAATTTTTATAAAAATGAAAAAATTACTTTTAAGTATGGCCGCTGTAGCCTTATTGTTTACAGCCTGTGATGATGACAAAAACGAAATCGTTCAAGAACAAGAAATTGACATGAGCGATTTTTACGTTTACACAGATTTTAATGAAGATTTAAGCTCTAAATCAATCAATTCAAAAGAAAAATTTAAAACATGCTATTCAATGGATGTTTTAAACAAACAGCTTGATGCCAACCCTGGACTAGCAAAGAAAATGTATGATGTTGAGTACAATACCAGAAAATTTATTACAGCAAAAGGAAAACCAGGTGGAAAACCTGGAAATGGCGGCGGTAACGGAGGTGGAGAATCCGATGTTGATGTATTACCCATAGAAGATGGATTAGGAACAATAAATATTCCTGTATATGTTCATGTGGTTTTACCTAATGCTAACGACGTTTCTAACTCTCAAATACAATCGCAAATGAGTGTTTTAAATGATGACTTTAATAGCTCAAACGCAAACCAACTCCCTTCTGGAGCTTCAAATTTTGTAAATGATGCCACAGTTACCGACGTTTCTTTTTCATTGGCTGGAACTTTCAGACATAACGACAATACTAGTTCTTGGGGAACAAATAATGCGGTAAAATCGGCTTACCCTCCAATAACGCCCGATACACATTTAAATATCTGGGTATGTAATATTGGTGGTGGTATTTTAGGATATGCACAATTCCCAGGCGGTAATTCATCTACAGACGGTGTTGTTTTATTACACTCCAGTTTACCAGGTGGTTCAGCGGCTCCTTATAATGAAGGAAGAACTGCTACACACGAAGTAGGTCACTATTTAAATTTACGCCATATTTGGGGTGATGGTAGATGCAAACGAGACGATTTTGTAGCAGATACTCCTCCTTCTGACGGAGCAAACTACGGATGTCCATCATACCCGACAGTTAATTGTAATACTTCAGATATGACTATGAATTACATGGATTATACAGATGATGCTTGTATGTATATGTTTACTGACGGTCAACGCAATAGAATGCGTGCGCTATTTGCTTCTGGTGGAGCTAGAGCTGCAATGGCTGGAAACTAAGCCTTTATTCTTAATAAAAAACTAAAAGACGCCAACTTTGGCGTCTTTTTTGTATTATTAACTATACAAATCAAATTTCTTTAAAATATGAAATACCTTTTTATACTACTATCTTTCATTTTCATTGATAATGGTTGTTCAAATTCAAATATTAATCAAGAATCTCTTTCTGTAGAATATTCAGCCTTATCAAAAGGCATTTACAAACAAATTAAAATTAGTAAGAAATCAATATCTGTAACAAATGCTAGAGGAACTACTCCTATTACTCAAACTTGCAGTGAAGCCAGCTGGGAAACTATTATAAAAGCAGTAAAACCTATAAATGTAGAAAACATACCAAACTTAAAAGCACCTACGGAAAAAAGATTTTACGACGGAGCCGCTATAGCACATTTAACCATAAATTATGACGGTAAATCTTATAAAACGGAACCTTTTGATCATGGGTATCCTCCGAAAGAAATAGAAGGATTAGTTAAAGAAATCTTATCAATTTCCGAAAATATTGAATAGCAACTTATCTTATCGTATTTTTGTTCAAAATATACACAAGTGACTATTGAAGCCATACAAAACGAAATTATTGACGAATTCTCAATGTTTGAAGATTGGGAAGAACGTTATCAATATATGATTGATTTAGGGAAAGATTTACCCTTAATTAACGACAAATACAAAACGGATAGTAATATAATTAAAGGTTGCCAAAGTAAAGTTTGGGTTCATGCCGAAATGAATGATGATAAAATAGAATTTACAGCCGATAGCGATGCGATTATTACCAAAGGCATAATCGCTATATTAATTCGTGTATTTTCAAATCAACATCCACAAGATATTATTGATGCCGATACAGATTTTATAGATAAAATTGGATTAAAAGAACATTTATCGCCTACTCGAGCAAATGGTTTGGTAAATATGATAAAACAACTTAAAATGTATGCAATAGCATACCAAACACAATTAAAATAATGAGCGATACAACAATTAATACCACCGATTTAGGTGAAAAAATAGTAAATGTTTTAAAAACTATTTACGACCCAGAAATTCCCGTTGATATTTACGAGCTCGGATTAATTTACGACGTTTTTGTAAACGAAGATTACGATGTGAAAATTTTAATGACATTAACAACCCCCAACTGTCCGGTTGCTGAAACATTGCCTCTAGAAGTTGAAGAAAAAGTAAAATCGCTTAATGCGGTAAAAAGTGCAGAAGTTGAAATTACATTCGATCCACCTTGGACGCAAGATTTAATGAGCGAAGAAGCCAAATTAGAATTGGGAATGCTTTAATTTATATATGGCAAATGATATAATAAATCGCGTAGCGAACAGCAAATTAATTACTATAGATCTTGAGGATTATTATCCTTCAGGAAAACGTGTTATTTTTGACATAAAAGATTGGCTTTTTGAAGGTTTTGTATTGCGCGAAAAAGACTTTAGAACTAAAGTTTTAGAATTTGATTGGTCGCAATTTCAAGACTGCTACGTTGCATTAACCTGCAGTAGTGATGCCATTATTCCTGGTTGGGCTTACATGTTATTAAGTATTAATTTACAACCTTTCTCTAAAAAAACTATAATAGGTAATCTCGACACATTAGAGACGTCAATCTATCAAGATCTTATAAATAATTTAGATGTTGCCGAATTTAAAGGCAAGCCAATTATTATAAAAGGGTGTTCAAAAAAACCTGTCCCACAAAATGCATTTATTATGCTTACTACAAAGCTAAAACCGATAGCGAAATCTATAATGTATGGTGAGGCTTGCTCTTCTGTTCCGCTTTACAAAAACAAATAATTCTATTTTTATTTACCACTCCACATTGATTGATTATAGTATAATCACATTTTTTAGGATGATTTTTCACACAATTGAATAATTATTTATATTTGCACGCATTTTAAAAAAAATGATAAACATGAAAAAAATATTATTAGTGTTAGCATTAACTATCGGATTGGTTTCGATTAATGCACAAACAAAAGAAGAATTAAAAGCTCAAAAATCTGAAAAACAAGCTATAGCTGACGCAGCTCAAGCCGAAGCTAACGCATTACAATCTCAAATTGATGCACTTCCAGGTTGGAGAAAAGGTGCCTTTGGTACCATTGGTGGAAGTATTTCAGAATTCAGTAATTGGTATTCTCAAGGAACTCCAAATAATTCAGCAGGAAACATTGGCTTTACTGTAAACGCCTTCGCAAATTTAATTGAAGATAAATTTTTCTGGAGAAATTCTGGAACTGTTAATCTAGCTTGGGTAAAATTAGATGATAAAGACAACCCAAATGATGATGACAGCTTTAATCCAACTACCGATGTTTTTAACATTTCTTCATTATATGGAAGAAATATTACTAAAACATTGGCTGCTTCCGCATTAATGGAATACAGAACTACTATTCTTGACAATTTTAATGATCCTGGTTATTTAGATTTTGGTGTTGGTGCAACTTGGACCCCAATTGAAAATTTAATTGTAGTAATACACCCTTTAAACTACAACTTTGTATTTAGTACTGGCGATACTGTTTTTGAATCATCTTTAGGAGCAAAAATTGTTGCAGATTACACAAGACAAATTGGAGCTATCAATTTTAAAACTAACTTCTCTACTTTCCAAAGTTATAAAAGTGGTGATTATTCAAACTTTACATGGACCAATTCCTTTAGCTACACGCTTTGGAAAATGATCGGTGTTGGTTTTGATTTAGGGTTAAGAAGTAACAAACAAGAAGCGCTTAACTATTCGTTAGCGCAAACACCTCAAACCGCTACTTCTTTTGATGATGTAGACAATAAATTACAAACGTATTACACTGTAGGATTAAGTTATAAATTTTAATTAATAAATACATTTTAAAAAAAGTGCACTTCTTCACTGAAGTGCACTTTTTTTTTGCACTAGAGATAGTGTTAAAATTACTATAACAATACTTGATAGAATACATAAAACACCAGATAAACTCTTTTTTAACACCTAAAATGTATTCTAATTAAAAAATATCTTTAAAAATGTCAAAAAAAAATATGCCATGTTGCGTTTGTTAAAATATTCTATATTTGCGCGCATTTTAAAAACTAAATAAAATGAAAAAAGTAGCATTGTTCATTTTTTTATTGGCTGGACTAATTTCGGCACAAGCACAGACTCTGGAAGAGTTACGTGCCACATTGGAAATTCAAAAAGATTCCCTAAAAGCAGTCCAAGATCGTGTTAAGGCAACGCAAAGTGCCATTTATGCCTTTCCGGGTTGGAAAAAAGGAGTGTTCGGAACAATTGGTGGAAGCTTTACTGGATTTAACAATTGGTATGGTCAAAAAACCCCAAACAACAGATCTGGAAATATAGGATTTACTGGTAATGCTTATGCGAATTTTGATAACGTGGATTACTTTTGGAGAAATGCTGCTAATATTAACTTATCATGGGTTAAGTTTGACAACAAAGACACACCAAAAAGTGAAAGTGAAAAATGGAGAGAAGCAAAAGATGTATTTAATATCACGTCCTTATACGGTCATAAATTTAGCGATATCCTAGCCTTATCTGGCTTGGGAGAATACAGAACTACTATTTTAACCAACTATAACAATCCTGGGTATTTAGATGCTGGTATTGGGGCAACTATAACCCCAATTCAAGATTTAGTTGTAGTATTACATCCTTTAAACTACAACTTAATACTTAGTAGAAATAATTCTATTTTTCAGTCGTCTTATGGTACAAAAATATTGATTGATTACTCTAGACAGATTCAAGAAGTAAGTTTCAAAACAAACCTTTCTATGTTTCGAAGTTATAAGAGTAGTGATTTATCAAACTGGACATGGAATAACTCCTTAAGCTATTCCCTTTGGAAAATGATTGGTGTTGGGTTCGATTTTGGATTGAGAAGCAACAAACAGGAAGCTTTAAAATACAATATTGATAACTATGATGTTACTAGTGGTAATCCAATTCCAACTTTAGAAACGGTTAATAATAAATTACAAACCTTTTACACCTTAGGGTTAAGCTATAAATTTTAATTTTAGATATATATAACTAAAAAATGCGCTCCTTTTTGAAGCGCATTTTTTATACATCTTTTTCATTATAATCTGGATACAAAAAATGATTATATGGAAAACGTGTCACGTGAATTTCTCTTACCTCATCGTACACTCGTTTTTTAAAGTCCTCTAGGTTTTGTTTATTTAGAGCAGAAATAAACAGGGCATTTTTACCCACTTTACTCATCCAAGTACTTTTCCATTCTTCAAGAGAATAATGTCTTTCTGTACGTTCGGTTTCTAAATCGTCTTTTTCTAAGGGTTCCGCTTCATAAGCATCAATCTTATTAAAAACCATAATAGTTGGTTTATCCCCACTTTTTATTTCACCTAGAACTTTCTCCACAGATGCAATATGTTCTTCAAAATTAGGATGCGATATATCCACAACATGAAGTAATAAATCGGCTTCTCTTACCTCATCAAGTGTACTTTTAAAACTATCAACCAATTGTGTTGGTAGTTTTCTAATAAAGCCTACGGTATCACTTAATAAAAAAGGTAGATTTTGAATTACTACTTTTCGCACCGTAGTATCTAGCGTTGCGAACAGTTTGTTTTCTGCAAATACATCGCTTTTACTAATAACATTCATTAATGTTGATTTTCCAACATTGGTGTATCCAACTAAAGCTACACGAACCATTTTTCCACGGTTACCACGCTGTACCGCCATTTGTTTATCAATGGTTTTTATGCGCTCTTTTAAAAGTGATATTTTATCACGAACAATACGTCTATCAGTTTCAATTTCTGTCTCACCAGGTCCGCGCATTCCAATTCCCCCTTTTTGTCGTTCAAGGTGAGTCCACATACCTCTTAACCGCGGTAACAGATATTCACATTGTGCCAATTCTACTTGAGTTCTAGCATAACTTGTTTGCGCTCGCTGTGCAAAAATATCGAGAATTAAATTAGTTCTGTCTAATACTTTTACATTAAGAATTTTACTAATATTTCGTTCTTGTGCAGCAGATAATTCGTCGTCAAAAATAGCTGTTCCAACTTCATTTTCTTCTATAAATTGGCGTACCTCTTCTATTTTACCAGTTCCTATAAATGTTTTAGGGTTTGGCATTTCCATTTTTTGGGTAAAACGCTTAACAGCATAACCCCCAGCAGTAAAGGTTAAAAACTCCAATTCATCTAAATACTCTTTAGATTTTTCTTCGTTTTGATCTTTGGTAATAACACCTATTAAAACTGCTTTTTCAACAGCAATAACTTTATTTTCTATCATAAAAATAATTGAGTCTACAAAGTTAAACAATTGCAGTCATTTTAATCTTTATATTTTTAATCCTATTTTTGATTTATGACCGATTCCTTTGATGACATTCCCGTCCGAAACGATATGCAAACCATAGCATTTTACAATCTCGAAAATTTATTTGATTTAGCCAATAGCGAACAAACTTATGATAACGATTTTTTACCAACTTCGGTTAAAAAATGGACTTCAAAACGCTATCAAAATAAGCTTAGAAAATTAGGGTTTGTAATTGCAAATATTGGACGACGAGAAACAGGTAAACACCCTACCATTGTAGGTTTGGCCGAAGTTGAAAACGCAAAGGTTATTGAAGATTTAATAGCATCCAAACACCTTGAAGACTACAATTACAGCTATGTACATTATGATTCTCCCGACGAACGAGGAATTGATGTAGCTATAATTTATGATACAACCGCTTTTGAAGTTCTGCATTCTGAAGCTTTTAAGGTTGAATTGTTTAACGATGAAGGACTCCCTGATTATACTCGAGATGTTTTATTAATATCGGGTTTACTTGATGGTGAAAAAATACATGTTATTGCTAATCATTGGTCTTCGAGACGAGAAGGTGAAAAAGAAACAGAGCATAAACGTATCGCCTCATCTAATAGAGTAGGGGAAATTATTTCATCGTTAAAATTAGAAAAAGAAGATGCGAAAATTGTTATTATTGGCGATTTTAATGATAACCCATCGGATAAAAGTGTTAAACGATTAGTTGAAAGTTTTAATTTATTTAACCCAATGGAAACCTTACGTTCTTACACTAGAGGAACTACAAATCATAACCGGCAATGGAATTTATTTGATCAGATTATGATTTCTAATAATTTTTTTAAAACTTCAAAAAGGTGTTTTGAATATAGTTCTGCCAATATTTTTGATGAAGACTTTCTAAAACTTTTTAAAGGAAAATATAAAGGAACCCCATTTAGAACTTATGTTGGCAAAAAATACAAAGGTGGTTATAGCGACCATTTTCCTGTGTACGTAATCTTTAAAAAGTAGTTAGGTTGCCTGAAACAAAACGTACGTCAAGGCCAAAATAACTAATGGTAATAGCCAAAGCATCCAAATATTGTAAGACAGTTTTTTGTTTTTAAGCATTTTTGCGTTGAGCACTTTTTGTCTTCTTCCTCCGTATTGCATCCAGTTTTTGAAGTAAAGAAAAATCACTACTAAAACAAACAAGGTCCATGCTTTGTCTGCCGACATAGTATCCATACGCATCTGCCTAAAAAATTTGGCAAAAAACACACCTAAAAGCAATAATAAACTGCTTTGTAAAAATGTAACGTAAAATGTGGCGATACTGTTAGCTTTCTTGTTCTTTTTAGTTTTATAATATTGAAAAAAATGAAAGAATAAAATGTCGAATGTTGTCATTGAGTAATTTGTTCTGATAAAGATAAACTATTCCACGTAATCAATGCTTATCTCATCCAACTCGTAAATTCCATCAAAAGTATCTTGTCCACTTCCCGTAAATTTAAATGCTATATGCATGGTTCCTGAAACACACGATAAATCAACACTTCCAGAATTAAACCAAGGAACAAATGAGTCGCTATCTTTTACAACATAGGCATCTGATAATACTCCCCAAGAGGCAGATGTAATATTTGCTTCAATACCATCCCAGTCTAATGAATATAAAACCTCCATAAAACTGCTATCAGCTAAACTATTTGAAGTTTTGAATCGTAAAGTTTCGCCATCTCGTACATCTAAATTTAAAGCGGGCGTAATTAACCATCCTATGTTACTAGTATCACCAGAACTAGCGCATTGAAATCTAGCAGACCGCCCCAATGAAGCATTAGACGATGTTGAAGAATAACCTTCCCAAGCTTCAGTACCAGCCTCCATATAATTAGTCCAGCCAAAAATATTTATTGGTCTATTATTACTTTGGGATTCAAAATCTTCATACAACAAATTCCCTGAACCAAAACTTGATGCTAATCCACATGATAATTCCATAGGGTCACAACGTTCCGCACTGTCAAAATTAATATCAGCAGAACTATTCAGAATTAATACATTAAAATCGTCTCCAAAATCTCTACTAAAAACACCTGTTATATTCCCTTTCCCTTGTGGGACTATTAATGATTTAAAATCGGAAAATGTGCTTGTTTCTAAAATCATAGATATCCCTGAATCACAACTTTCAAGAATACGATGTCCATCAAATTCATCATAAGATTCACTTGCATAAGTATAACCGAGTTCAAATCTATTCAATTGCATATTATTAAGCTGAATAAGCGTGTTTTTGTCGGCTTCAGTTAAATCCGCTAGTCCTGAAACTTTAGGTGAGATAGTGGCTACCTCATTACTTCTGATAATTATATTTTTATACTCAGCTGGTTGAATTTGCTTTACTGTAACTGCATCACCTTTACCAATAGTTATAACGCCATTACTCTCACCTAAAGCTAAACCGTTCATTTTTATATAAACTTTTTGTCCAAATTGATAGGTGTCTGACAAACTACTAACATTAATAATGACTCTAAAACCTAATCGAGGATCGCTATCAGGACTGTTACCATCAATTTTATTTTGAATAATTAATTCTTCAAAAAAGTTACCTGTTTTATCTGAAGAAACAACATATCCTTGGATGTATAAATCCGTCTCATCATCAATAACCACCGTAGCATTTCCATTATTTACAGCTTGTTCGTAAAGCGATTTTATAGCTCTAAATGTTGTGATTTGTTCTTGTGGAATATTAGGTTCAGTGATTGAAATATCAGGCACACCATAATCATCCTCATAAACGCAAGACGTAAAAACCATAAGAATACAAATTGCGCTTAAAGCTATTTTTATTTTAAAGCTATTTTTCATAATAATTCATTTAAAATCTAACATTTAAATTCAAGAAATACGTAGTGCCGCGACCGTACCAATATTTCGCCCCGAAAACTTGTGTTCCTAATGCTTTATCATCTCTTAATTCTCTATAATTAGCATTTCTACCTTGTTCAAACCCTCCCGTTTTATACACCTCATCTAACAAATTATTGATACTTGCAAAAAACCCTATATAGTAACTGCCAACCTTCCACGATTTTCCACCCACCAAATTAACCGACATATAATCATCAAAACGTTCTTGTTTTAATAGAATTCTAGCTAAATCTACATCATAATCGTTGAATACATTTCCATCAAAATCAGTACTAAAATTAGATGATCTTGTTAATGGACTAACATCAACATATGTATTGCTGAAAAAATTTGCAGTTGCGCCAAACCACCAAAATTCTGGGTCGCGATATTCAAATCCAACCGAATAGGCATTTTGTGGGCCAGAAGCTAATCTGTAATTTTTTAATTTGGATTGACCGAAATCTTTAAAACCGTTTACAAAACCTGCCTCCTCAGCTTCTAAATCTGGTTCGGTTGATAAAAACAAATTAGGGTTATTATCGTAAATAAATCGTCCAACTGCTGCGGCCCCTTTTAATTTTATAGTTGATGTTACTTGGGCTTCAATTCCTAATTCAGCGCCTAAATGTGTTTTGTCAATTCCTTGCAAAATTTCTTGAACAAAGGCCGTATTGTCGCCACCTATACCATCAGCAAAAAAGAATGATATTTCACTTGCATCGGAAATTTTTGTGTAGTAACCTGTTAATTTTGCTTTAACTCTGGCAGATCGCAAAATATAACTCGCATCTACTGATGTTATTTTTTCTTCAGAAATATTTGGAACCACATTATGATTTTCTCTTGAATTTGAAAACGTATTTTGAATAGAAGGCGCTCTTGAAATGTAGCCTCCATTAAAATTAAAAACATGTGTTCCTGTAAATTTATATGTTATTCCGCCCTTGGCACCAATTCCTGTAAAATTTAACTTTTCGCCTTTACCTAAAGAATTATCAGGGAATCCCCCATTTTGATAAATTCCTTCTCTTTGATATTGTGTGTTTTTTACACTTCCGGAAATATAAAAATCTGCTTTATTATACGTGAATTGAGCTTGCCCATATACACTTAATTCATTGGCGAAAATGTTGTAATGATATTTAATTGTATCGCCTTTTCCAACAATTCGGTTTGGGTTTAGCAAATCGTTTTGAGCTTCATCAATATTGGTTGCAAAGCCATCAATGTCCAAATAAGTTGATGCCCCTAATAGATCTAAAACTTGTGCAAAATTTTCAGACTTTAAAGACTTATAGTTTATACCAACATTTAGTATAATATTATCATTAATTTCTTTATTCAAGATAGAGTTTACCGTTAGTTGTGTATCATCAACCCTATCTTCATATAATGCATAAATGGCATTTCCCCCATTCTGTGCATTTGCAATATTAGCGAAATACATGGCACCCCAGTTAATCTGTCCGTCATTTTGAAATTCTTTTAAAGAATTATATGCAAACTGTAAGTCGTTCGGGAAATTTCGTTCAAAATAACTAGGTAGTTTTTGATAATATGTTGGACTTGGGTTTGAACCACCTCCTTGGGGAAAACCATCAATTAAATCGGTTCCATTATAATCTAATCGTGAATTACCTAATTTTCCAAATTGGTAGCCAATATTGGTATTCAAATTAGTGCTACTATTTAATTCCCAATAATGATTTAACATCACGATTGGTTCATTCACTTCCTTTATTCTAGAATTTCGTTTTTCACCATCGTGCCATCCCCAATATTCGTTATACTTTATATTTTTCAAATCATAAACTTCTTGCGTGTTTGGAGATGATTTTCCTCGACGATTTGGCGTGTAAATAGTAGTAACATTTATGCTATGTTCATCGCTAATGATTTTTTCTACGGAAGCAAAAAACGAATTTGAATTGTAACTTGTCGCATCTTGATAACCTTCATTGCCCCAACGCTTTCCTACAGAAACCGTGTATGCCCAATTATTTTTTACTATTCCAGAAGCATATGTTCCCATAAAACGACTAGTATAACTTCTGTTTGAAGATGAATATGTTAATCGTCCACCCGGTCTTGCTTGCGAAGCTCTAACATTCATATTTGTTGTTCCTAAAACACCTCCAAAATTATAGTTTGATGGTGTAAGCCCCCAGGTTAGCTCTTGATTACGTAATACATCATTAATACCTCCCCAATTACTCCATTGTGGCCGTCCATTATACGTTTTATTCATTTCAACACCGTTGATAAGAATGGAACCATTTTTAGAATCTAAACCGCGAACTCTGAAAAAAGATGAGCTAAATTCAAAAGCCGCCGTTCTTTGAAAAATGTCCAAAGAAGAAGCTAATAAACCTGAAATATTATCTGCGCCACTAGTGTCATCATTGAGTTCGTCATCTGTCAATGTAATTGTAAATAAATCCGCTGTATTGGCGGAATCAGCTTCTAAAGTCATATCACTTATATTCACTGTTTTTCCTTCATTTACAATTATTGGAAAGCGTTTTGTGATGTATCCGGATTTAGAAATTCGTAATATTTGTTCTCCCAGAGGTAGATTTTTATCAAATAAAAATTCGCCTAAAGCGTCGGTCAATAAAAATAACTCTGAATTTTCTATAATTATGGTAACCCCTTCAATTGCTTCAAATGTCAATGCATCTTTTACGCTACCTTTAACTAAAGTCTGTTGTGAATGGAGGGAAATTGAAAATATTCCGAATAAAAAAATGAGGGTTATCTTATTCATTATTGCCTTTAATACTTCAATAATAAGAAAAAAGTGACAAATTATTTCTTAATTTTAAATCTTTTACCTTGGTTTTGGCTCGGGTTTTGTATTATAGCTTATATAAATTAAATTGATTTTATAATAATGAATTATTTTAAATTTGGCACATTAGCCCTAATTTTTTGTGTGTTTTCAAATACAAATGCCCAAGAAAAAAAGTTTAAAATTCATACCGTTGCTTTCTACAATTTAGAAAATTTATTCGACACAATAAACGACCCCACAAAATTTGATGATTTTAGCCCTATTATGGAGCTAAAAACTAATCAAATGGAAGCTTACCAGAATAAAATAAGTAATATAGCACGGGTTATTTCGGAAATTGGTAAAGATGATACTAATAACTCCCCAGCACTTATTGGTGTTTGTGAAGTTGAAAATAAAGATGTGCTGGAAAATGTTATAAATGATTCGTTATTACGCTCTAAAAATTACGGCATTATCCATTACGAAGCTCCTGATGTAAGAGGGATTGATGTGGCTTTGCTTTATCAAAAAAACCTATTTACACCTTTTAGTTCCAGTAAACATGAATTAAAAATTTATGATGACCAGGATCAGAAAAGAATTTTTACCAGAGATCAGTTATTAGTTAGCGGTAATCTTGATGGTGATTTAATTCATCTTATAGTGAATCATTGGCCTTCAAGACGCGGTGGAGAAGCTAGAAGTAGGCCAAAACGTATTGCAGCTGCCAAACTTAGTAAGCAATTGGTTGATTCATTACAATCGATAGATCCATATAATAAAGTTATTATCATGGGCGACTTAAATGACAACCCAAATGACAAGAGCGTAAAGTCCATTCTAAAAGCTAAGAAAAACAAAACTGTTGGATTAAAAGGCATTTACAATCCGTTTATAAATTTTTACAAGAATGGATTGGGAACTACTGCATATCGTGACGCTTGGAGCTTATTCGATCAAATTATGATTACCAAACCATTTCTTGAAAAAGAGTATTCTTCTTTTCGATTTTATAAAGCCGGCATTTTTAATAAGCAGTATTTAATAACTAGTAAAGGGGCCTATAAAGGGTATCCTTTTAGAAGCTGGTCTAATGGTGGATTTAGTAATGGTTTTAGCGACCATTTTCCAGTTTATATTTATTTGATAAAAGCCGTAGAATAAATTTCTACCCCAACCAAGCGCTCCAAGGAATTCTAGATAACACTAATAATAAAGCAATTGAATAGAATATAGCTATTGTTTTCAATTTAGCTTTAGAGGTTAATTTCTTTTTATGTTTAGAATAGCCAATAGTTATAAGTGCAACTGCCACAATATTAACTAAAGGGTGTTCTATTAAATACAACCTATTAATAGAATCTTTCATGATTTCACCCATTCCTGATTCACTAAACATTTGTAATCGTGGAGAAACAAAATACAGAACCAAGCCAATTAAAAGCTGAATATGTGAAACTATTAAAGTAAATAACGATTTTCTGAAGTCGTTGGCTTCATATTCTTTATCGCCTAATGTTTTTATTATGGCGTTAACAGTTGCAATTATTAATACTATAAGCACTAAGTATGCCCAATATGAGTGCAGTAATTTTACAGTTTCGTACATAATTATTTTAATTTATTCTTATTACAACAAATGTAATAATTAAAAGCATAAAAAAACCGCTACAGATTGAAGCGGTTTTAAAATTGTATAAAGTTTCAAGCTTGTTACTCCCATTTGTTCTCAGCGGCGGCTCCGCCCCAAACTAAAGTCGCTAAGTAAGGATTATCAATAAAAGGGTTTCTATTTCCTTGTGCTGCGTAAATAACTTCATTTCGTTGTATTTCAAATGCAGAAACTGGGTCGGCGATATTCCAGGCTATAAACAAATCTAACCCACCAACATTACTAAAAGTTTCACCGTATCTAATATTTAAATACATAAGCATTCTTGCAACATCGCCTCTCCATTCATCGCCAGGATACCATGTTTCTCCGATAAGCTGATAAGTACCACTTCCATTTGTAAAAGGGTAGTTTAGTCTATTACTGTTCACTGAGGCATCACATACTCTTAAATGATGTAAATCTGTAACCGCATCAGATGAATTTAAAAATGATTGTGGATATACATGCTCTGTATTAAATGTTTGTGGAGAATATGGATTTGACCCAGACGTATATTCCTCCCAATATCGACTTTCACTAGAATACATTAAAATCACATTGTCAGAATTCGATAAATCGGCATCGGCATTATATAGATATTGGTGTCGTTGTCCGTAGGACAAAATAGTTGTGTGATTTTCTATTGTGTGTTCTTCCAAATTATCGAACATAATACCTGCATCATCTGTAAATGTAATACCAGAATAATAATCACTCAATTCGGCAGGGATATTAAATTGAATAGATGCAATAACAGTTATTGAAACTGTAGCCGTAGAACAAGAATTATTTGGACTATCATCATCGCAAATTGTATACTTAAACGAATCATCTCCTAAAAAGCCGTTTTGAGGTGTATAAGTAACCGTATTATCAGAATTTAAGGTAACCGTTCCTTGTGTGGTTGAATTATCAATTGAGCTTAATATAGCTCCATCGATTATATCATCGTTTATTAAAAGTTCGGTAAATACCGAAGAAGAATTCTCTAATACATTATAAGCGTCATCATTCGCAACAGGATTTCCTTCATCAGTAACTGTAATGGTTACTGTTGCTGTTGAGCAATTTGCAGGACTATCATCATCACAAAGTGTATATGTAAATGTGTCTTCACCCGCAAAGCCTTGTGCAGGTGTGTATAGATAACTTGTTCTTTCATCTGAAACAGTCCCACCATTAGAAGTCGTTGCATCAAAAGCGCTTATACTTGCATTATCTACAACCGTATCATTATTTAATAAATTACTTAATGTAAGCTCTGTGTCTTCAGGTGTAGTAGCTGTGTCATTTACAGCAATTGGCTTTCCATCGTCTGTAGGTGTTGGGCTTGGTTTAGGTGAATCATCGCCACTTGAACTACTACAACTACATATAATTATTGCACTTAATAATATTAAAATCTTTTTCATAACAGATATAAAGATATTGAATTTTGAGGAAAAAAAACCACCTCGTTTGAGGTGGTTTTTTTATATACTAAGAAAAATTTTATTGATACTCCCAAGCACCACCAACCTTAATAACACTTTTTGTTTCGTTAGTTGTTGATCCGTTATAAATAACATACGTTAATACATATTTTTGTCCATCTGCTGCACCTGGATTTTTGTTATCCAATAGCGCACCGAAAGCTTCTAAAAGCATCGCATCACTCCAGAAATTTGAGCTGCTTGATCTTCTATCAAAACTACCGAAGAATCCAACGTTATCTGCTGGCCCTTCATAAATAGTACTAAATGCATTTGATATGAAAGCAATGTCATCACCTGTTAAAGTATATTTGATTGTATTGTCTGGTACCCAAGTAGTACCATCATGTCCAAATTGAATACTTGTAGTTAATACATCACTATATTCTGACCAATTACTGCCATCATAAATAAAATATTTCACATAACTATAAACCGTGTTATCATCAACTCTTCCATCTTCATCTAAATCATCAACATCGGTTGTATATAATTTATACATTGTTGCTTCTATATCACCAGCAACTTTAGTTTCGTATTTAAATTTATCTTTTAAGAAAACTGGAATTTTAGCTGTAGCTTCATCTTCACTAGAAAAGTTTGCGAATCCTTCTCCCATACTTGAATATTCGTCATCGGTAAAGCCTAAAACAAACTCCCAACCACCATTAATGTATAAAAACCCATTGTTATATGTGTTTGTAGATCCATCGTAAAACTTATAAGTTAATGACACTAAAGTTCTATCACTTGGACTAGGATATTTTACATTTAATAAGTCATAAATCTGATCAAAATCATCAAAATTATTGAAACGTTCGGTTTCAGGATTTGAATCATAATCTTCAGTAGTAACTGTATAACGTATTATACTTTTCTCTTCTCTTTTTGGAGAATAAATTTTAAAGCTAACAGTAGCCGATGACCCTTTACCCCAAACTGGGTATTTGTCTGCCAATAATCCTGGTATAAGGGCTTTAGCCTCATCTTCTGAATCAAAATTACCAAAAGATTTATCTAAATCATCATAATCTTCGTCTGTTAGTTCAAATACGACGTCGCCAGCGATTACTTTTTCCACTGAATCTACTTCATTGTAGATATCTTCCATAGGTTCACAACCTGTAAAGATTGCTCCTAAAACTGCTACATAATAAATTAATTTTTTCATTTTCTTTTTTTTTTAGAAATTAAGTTTTGCACCAATACTAAATGTTCTACCGTAACCAAAATACACTAATGCCGTTGAAGAAAGAGACCCTGATCCGTCTCTTGCATCAGATATGTATTCAGTATCAAAAACATTATTCATTCGTGCTGTTAATGTTGTATCGAAAGGACCTACATTGAAAGAGTGACTAATTATAGCATCAAATAATCCGTAATCTGGCATTTTCCATGCATCTGGAGCCCCTTGCGTTCCTCTATCACTTGGATCGAATTGCGCATAAATATCAGCGTAGTAATTGTAATCTAATACTAATCTGGTTTCAGGTGTTAACTTATAGTTGAAACCTAAAGCCCCAGTTGTTTGCGCAGCATCTCCAACATGTAAATCTTTAATAAATAAATTTACAGTTTCCACTACATTTTGATCTTCATCAAGAATGTCTACGTTTTCAACATTACTATTCCATCTCCAGTCTCCTATAGATGCCATACCCGTTATGCTCAATTTATCAGTAGCTCTAAAAACAAAATCTAGTTCTATTCCATTGTGCATAGCATCAACTCCTAAAATATTCGCTACCGCATTTGTTCCGTCTGGCTGTTGGAACCGAGCTGTTTCAGTTCTATCATTCCAAGCTGTAGAATATAAATTTAAATTACCAGATAATTTATCAGAACGGAAACCGTATCCTATCTCAAAACTAGTAATCTTTTGGTTTGGGGCATCCGCATTAATATTTTCGTTATTAAAGTTTAAGAATACAGCGTCAAAACCTGGCGCTTTTTCAAAATAACCCAAGTTAACAAATACATTGTTTTTGTCGTCAAGTCTGTAGTTTGCACCACCTTTCGCTTGATAACCAAGAAAATTGTATTTATCAGTTGTTTGTATCGGATCAGAATCTAAATAGTTAAAGTAATCTATTCTTTGGTAAGATGTATTAGATAATGCTAGCGAGATGAACGTATTAAAGTTTTCGTTAACATCGTATTCTAACTGACCAAAAGCTCCTAACCATCCTACTTTACCATCATTGTTGTAACTTCTTTTTTCACCAACTTGTAGTGCTCTATTAGGGTTGTTTTCATCGCTATCATCTAAAAAGTACTGACCACCTAATAAATCTGTAACTTCTTGAAAGTGCTTACCAGTATAATCTCTAAAATCAATTCCTGTTAACAAAACTAAATCATCAGCTAAATCTGTGCTTAATGTAGATAAAACGCCGTACCAGTTGTGGTCGTTACGAGATGCTCTTAAAATAGAAGTAGAACCATTTGCGCCATTTGCGATATTTTCATCAACAATTTTATCAAAATCGATAGGACCATAAAGCCCATTTCTATATTCGCCGTAACCTGAGCTATCAAAGGCATATTTATATTCACCGGCAGTTCCACCACCACCACCAGAGCCAAATGATGCATAAGCCACTGTTGAGAGGCTTGTTTTATCATTAATAGTCCAATAATGATTTAAAGACATTTGAGGTTTATTATAAAAGTTGTCCTCTTGATGTGTTATTTGTCCATTTTTATAACCCCAGTCTGCATTAAACTTTCTTCCTCTTTCTGAGTTTCTATAAGTTTCAATTAATTGACTGTTTTGTCTTTGTCCGTGACGCTGTTTAGCACCAAATACAGAATAAGATAGTTTATGAGCATCATTTATTTCTTTTGATACGTTTAAAAAATAATTCACTCCTGAAAACTCAGTTCCGTCAACATAACCATTACCAGTAGTTTTGGCCGCATTTACTGTTACAGCTAAACCATTTTCCATTATACCAGTTGAATATGTTAAACCAAATTTTTCATAACCATCGTTAGCAATAGCTGTGAAAATATTACCCCCAGCTTCAACATCGGTTGTTTTAGTAATTATATTAATTGTTCCACCAATTGAAGGCACAGCCACTTTTGAAGCTCCCAATCCTCTTTGTACCTGCATAGTTGATGTTACATCGCCAAGACCAGCCCAGTTGGACCAAAATACTCGGCCATTTTCCATATCATTAACCGGAATACCATTAATCATTACCGCAACGTTCTCAGAACTAAAACCTCTTAAGTTAATTCTACCGTCACCATATCCACCACCTGCTTTAGTTGCATAAACACCAGGTGTAGATTTTAAAATTTCAGGAAATTCTTGTGTTCCTAATTTAAGTTCAATTTCAGCAGCCTTTACTGTAGACACCGCTACTGGCGTTTTTCTATCAACAGCAACAGAAGCAATAATTTGAACCTCATCTAATCCTACTTGACTAGAAGTAAGCTCAATTTTACCTAAATCTGCATTTCCTGAAAAAGAAATTGTTTTTGAGTTATACCCAACATAAGAAATTACTATGTCTCCCGAACTAGCTGATGTAGTAATAGTAAACTTACCATCAAAATTTGTAACTACTCCGTTTGCTGTACCTTTCTCTACAACATTAGCTCCAGGAAGTGGCATATTTATACCAGCTTCTAATACGGTACCAGTTAAGGTACTCTGTGCTATTAATACTGTAGAGAACAAAAGAGTCACCACAGTAAACATAATTTGAATTGTTTTTTTCATAATCTGAATTAATTATTTTGAAATTAGTCGAAACAAAAATAGGGATAATTATACATATAGCCTTAACTTTATGTTAACAATTCGCCAACATGTTAAATATTTAAATAATAAAAAAACGCATGTACCTATATGCTTATAACTGATTGATATTGTTTGATTTATACTTGGTTTTTATAGTGATTTAGTAAATTACTCGTGGAAGAATCGTGATTATTAATAGTTAAACTGTTAAATTCCTGTAAGATTTTACTTGCCAATTGTTTCCCTAATTCCACTCCGAATTGGTCATAACTAAAAATATTCCAAATAATGCCCTGTACAAATATTTTGTGTTCGTACATAGCTATTAATTTCCCCAGACTTTCTGGTGTGAGCTTATTAATAAAAATAGTATTGGTAGGTTTATTCCCTTGAAATACTTTAAAAGGAATAATATCTTTTGGAGTTCCCTCCGCAACAACTTCTTCTTTGGTTTTTCCGTTTAATAACGCCTCCGTTTGTGCTAAAAAATTCGAAATTAGCTTGTCTTGATGATCTTGATTCCCGTGTAACGATTTAGTAAATCCAATGAAATCAGCAGGAATTAATTTAGTGCCTTGATGTATTAATTGAAAAAATGCATGTTGTGAGTTGGTTCCTGGTTCACCCCAAATAATAGTTCCTGTTTGGTAATCAATTGTCTCCCCATTTCTATCAACACTTTTACCGTTGCTCTCCATAATACCTTGCTGTAAATAGGTTGCGAACTGATTTAAATATTGAGAATATGGAATTATTGCTTCGCTTTCGGCTTTAAAAAAATTATTATACCAAACGCTTATTAATGCTAGCACTACTGGAATATTACTTTCAAAATCTTCATTTTTAAAATGGTCGTCCATTTTGTTAGCGCCTTGAAGCAGATTTTCAAAATTATTATAACCAACCGCTAAGCTAATTGTCAGCCCGACAGCACTCCAAAGTGAAAAACGGCCACCAACCCAATCCCACATTGGGAAAATGTTGTTTTCGTCTATTCCAAATGCTTTTACATTTTTTACATTGGTTGAAACGGCAACAAAATGCTTTCCAATAGCCTCTTGATTAGCAGATTTTAAAAACCAATCTTTTATGGTATTTGCATTTGAAAGTGTTTCTTGAGTTGTAAATGTTTTTGAAACGATAACGAATAACGTTGTTTCTGGATTTAGTTTTTTTATAACTTCATTCACATGATCTCCATCTACATTGCTTACAAAATGTGTGTTCAGATGATTTTTATAATATTGAAGTGAATCAACTACCATCGCAGGACCAAGATCTGAACCTCCAATACCTATATTTACAACATCTGTAAATGTTTTTCCGGTGTACCCTATTCTGTGGCCATTCACAACATCATTTGTGAATCCTTCTATTTTCTGTTTTACATCATAAATTTCGGCCATCACATTTATACCATTTACTTTAAAATTGGCATTTTTTGGGGCTCTTAATGCGGTATGTAAAACAGCTCTTGCTTCTGTTTGATTTATAATATTTCCTGAAAATTGACTTTTTATGGCTTCTTTAAGCTTTACCTCCTCCGCTAATTCTAGTAAAAGCTTAAAAGTTTCTTCTGTAATTCTGTTTTTAGAAAAATCTACATAAAAATCATCCCAATTAATAGTAAATTTATTTGCTCTTTCTGAGTCTTCAGCAAATAAATTTTTCATTTCAACACCTTTTATGGTTTTGAAATGCTCTTGTAATTTTTTCCAGGAATTAGTTGATATAGGGTTTATGTTTGGTAATGACATATTATGAATTTGATTGTTTAATAGTAGTTTGTTCAGGTTGTTCGATTTCTTCGATATCTGGTTTAAAAAAGATATTATCCAACTGGTATTTTATTGGCTCGATATAGTCTAAAAATTTAAATTTTAATGTGTCTGAAATGGGTTTTGCTTCAGGAAGCTTTTGTTTAAAAGGATCCACTTGCTTACCGTGTTTCCAAAATCTATAACAAACATGTGGTCCGCCAGTATTACCCGTCATACCAACCCAACCAATTACGTCGCCTTGTTTTACAAATTGCCCAACCTTAGCTTTACGCTTACGCATGTGTAGATATTGCGTTTCGTATGTGGCATTGTGTCGAATTTTCACATAATTACCGTTTCCTCTTGAGTAACTCGATTTGGTAACCGTACCATTTGCAGTTGCCATTATGGGAGTGCCTATACTTGCTCTAAAATCTGTTCCTTTATGTGGCCGAACTTTATAACCATATACGGCAATTCTTCGTTTTAAATTATATCTTGAAGTTATACCTCTAAACTTAACCGGTGCTTTTAAAAATGCTCTTCTTAAGTTTTTTGCTTTATCATCAAAATAATCAACTATCCCTTTAAGGCTATCAGTTTCAAATCGGAAAGCGTAAAAAGGTTCGTTATTGTGTTCAAAATATGCTGCTTTTACATTATGGATCCCAGAATAGATAGTATCATCTATATACTTATCAGTATATATCACTTTAAAACGATCACCTTTTTGTAAACGCCTAAAATCAATGGTCCATGCGTAAATATCGTCGGCTAGAATGTTTGTTAATACGGCGCTAATCCCTTGTTCATCTAAAGTTTCCGAAATACTACTCGTAATAACGCCTGTTACTGTTTTTTCAAGATATTTTATTGGCTTTCTGCTGGTGTACGCATGAATAGAATCATGAAAATTTATTACTACATACTCTTCTAAATTTGGCTGATATATAAAACATTTAGGCAACTCTAAGGAATCTTTTGAGCATAATAGTGTATAGGGTTTTCCTACCTGTAAGCGTCTTATATCAAATGTGTCTTTTGCTTTTTCTGCAATTTGAAAAATTGCAGGATACCCTATCTTATTTCGTTCTAAAATTTCACCAAAACTATCACCTTTTTTTATGGTGTCTCTTTTAACTATATATTCGTTTAAATTAAAGCCGAATTCTAAAACCTCTTCGGGCTCTTCAACCACTGCTACTAGTGTTTCTTTTACTTCTGGTTGTGTTTCGCTTTTACATGCTATAAAAAAAATAGCTACTAAAAAAATTATAAATTTGTTCCCCACGTTTCTATTTCGTTGTCTGTCCATAAATCAGGAAAAAATATTCTTTTTTGATATTTTGGGTGCATATATTTTACCCATTCACTCCCGCCTGTTGCTTCGGCAGTTTTACCATTAATATTTAAGTAATGATTAGCCGTATTATAATGTGCCATTACCCATTTTATATTCACTGTATAGTCATAATGCCTCATGGCTTTTATCAAATCTTTATTG
>NZ_JABDMV010000037.1 GCF_013001275.1 Flaviramulus sp. | reverse complement strand
TCTGAAACAAAACAATCGATTATTGTTTGCGAGGAATTGGAGATTGGAAACATCCTGCCATCTTCTTCAATTTTTAATTCTACTCCTCTTTTTTCAAACCATTCGATTGTATCGCCAGTCATGAATTTGTGAAAAGGTCCTAAAAGTTCTTTTTCACCTCTCGGATAGTTTTGTGATAATTCGTGTGGAATGAATTCAGCATGGGTAACATTACAACGACCTCCACCAGATACTTTAACTTTGGTAAGCACTTCGTTTCCACGTTCTAATATGGCTAAGCTCAATTTTGGATTTAATTCTGCAATATTAACCGCTGCAAAAAAGCCTGCAGCACCGCCGCCAATAATAAGCACATCTTTTTTAATCATATTTCATAATCGACATCTGGGACAAATAGGCAAATAATCTTCTAAAATTAATTAAATAAAGAAATTTCCCATCTACCTGGCTCACTAATAATAATTTCAAAACGAACTTGAAGGCTTGTTGTTCCTAATTTACTAGTTGTATAATAATTAATTTCACACTGAAAAGGAAATATAATATTATCATAACCCATTATACGGCTACCATTTATTTCATTACCATTATTAACCAATACATTTAAATTTCTCACATTATTATTCCTACCACCATCTTTCATAAAATTTATATAAACTTCTTTTTGCTCACCAGTTTTTCTAACAGTATATCTGGGTAGATTTACAACTCTTTTAACTTTATATGGTCTTACTTTTTTTTCACCTACGTACTCATTATTTTTCCAAATACCCTCTTTCAGAATAACTTTTTCACCATCTTCAAATGTGTATAGAATACCTTCGCCATTTAATTCGCCTTTCTTAAATTTTCCTTCGTAGATTTTCTTGCCTTCATCAAAATTCAATACTCCTTCCCCATGGGCTAATCCCTTTTTACATCCACCATTATAAATACCACTATGCTTTTTACCAATAACTTTGCAATTATTGTCATTGCTGTTTTGAGCATTTATTTTAATTAATGAAAATATAAGAATAGTAAAAAACAACAGCGTATAGGACTTCTTCATGACAAAAATTTTTAATAGTTATAAAGTTAACTAATAATTAATAGTTGCATTAATCTATAACGGAATTTTAAGTATTATTTAAGTTTATATTTCTATAGAACAAAACGAAAGCAATTATATGTATGCTTTCAAATTAAAAATTCAACCCAAAACCAAACGAAAATCTTAACCCTTCTTCACTATTAAAAAAGTTAAAAGTACCTGATAAACTGTCAGCTGCTGTAACCCAAAAACCCCCTCCATAGTCGTTGTGCCATTTGTTCGAAAAATCATCTTTAAACCAAACTCTACCAACATCAAATCCACTAAAAACTCCAATTTGCAAAGGCAGTGTATTTGTTTTAAAGGAAGGGAAACTATATCTTAAATCTGCACTTCCAACAAATGAGTTTTTTCCTGTAAAACGCTCAGTTCTAAACCCTCTTAAACCATTCTTCCCTCCAATATTTGCGGCTTGATAAAACACCAAGTCATCTCCTACTCGAATTTGAGCTCTTACATCTGTTTTTAGTACTAGTTTTTTATTTCCTGACAGTGAATTATAAAACCCAAGATTAGAATTTAAATATCCGTAAGTATTTTTAGTGTCTTTAAATTCAGTTTTGCCTCCTAAATTTAACATAAATGTCATGCCTTTTGATGGATTTATTGTATTGTCAAAACTTTTATACCTAAACTCTGCTTCAATTCCACCAAAAAAACGTCTTTCATAGAATTCAGTATTACCAGTTGGCATAAAATCAGAAATAAATCTATCAACCGTTTCATCTATATCTATCCCTTCCAACAATGCTCTAAATCCGTAATCACTACCAAAATTTCCTTTTTTAATAATACCTGCTTTTACCGCATAAATACTTGTTTTAACACGATTGTAATCTAAATCGTCATCGTTATTTAAAGTTTCATTACCATAACCAAAAAAGTTATTAGTGAAATTTTCAGTTGTGAATTGCCCCCCAATATTTAAATTCCAATCATTCATAATATTAGCAAATTCCCCGTCATATTTTAATGAAAATCCATTAGTTGCAAAATAATAACCTCCTTTAAATCTATGCTGTTGAGAAAATGGATTGCGCTGAAATCCGTTTGTTGTTTTGGCATAATTTACGCCTAACAAAAATCCGTCATCCGGATTAAAACCAATGGCAGGAGTAATAACGCTCGATTTTACAATATTTTTATTAAAGTCGAATAAATTCAAATTATATACGTCTGTCAATCTAATCTGAGCTCCTTTATTTTCTTTAATGGTATTCTTTTTACTCTCATGATCATAAACTTTTACACGCCTCCCATTTTTTATGATATAAGTATCGTTTTCTTGTCCACCTATTAAACGAGTAAAGATTAAGTTATTGGCTTTACCAGTTACTTCAAAAATATCTTTATCGTCTAATCCATAAACCCAAATTTCTTTTGTAATATTTTTATTGAAAGTTTTATCTACAATTACTTCACCTTTCTCACCATCAATTATTCTTGATATTTTAACATTAGTCTCATTATCTCCAACTCGGGTTATTTCAATATAGTCGTCCTTATCTGTTCCCGTTAATATAACTAGTTCATTTAAGTAATTATAATACCTAATAGCAATATCTTGAAGGTTACCACGTCTGCCTTTTAGTTTTTCTTTAATCTCTCTTAACGTTTTATCTTGCACCTCTTCAGGTACTTTTGTGAAAGCCTTATCAATTATATCGTCAGTGATATTATCTTGAAGAAATTTGGCATGTTTCAACCATGTTTCTTTATCTGCTCGTTGAACCATTACCCTATCTAATTTAATCCCGGCACTATTCATCCATTCAATATCTTTCAGCTCTTCATCATAAACCTGAAGTTGCTTTGTAGATCCTGAAATAATTTTCATTACATCTAACAGTGCTCCATCAAAGTTTGAAAACACTTGATCTCTATCTCTAGGAATGGGTCTAAAATATTTATCACCGTTTTCTTGGTTAAATTGCGCCCAACGCCATTGATCTTGATGCCTATCCCAATCGCCAATAAGCATATCAAATAACCTCGCTCTTACATAGGCATTTTCATCTATTTTATATTTTTCATCCTCCCTGCTTTTCTCAATAATGTCATGTGTGCTTTCAATATCATCAGCATAACCAAAATTTCTATCATCGGTATAATTTTCTTCAGGGCGTTCTTCAATCATATAAAGTTCACCGCCATATTCTTCATTAAAGGCTCCCAAGTGTTTATGCTTTGGAATAAAATACAATTTTGGGTTGGTATGATATATTTTGGCAGCATCTGATAAATCTGGTACCGCGGCAAACGCATACGGATGTGCAGCGGTGTAAAAATCTAATATTAAACCTTCAATAGCGGTTTTTTCAAACTCATCTTGAATATAAGTGTCTTTAAAAATAACAGCTTGAAGATATTGAGTTGCACTTTTTCTAAGAGCACGCAGGTTTAACTCTCTACCATCTTTTGTTTTTAAACGTAATGAACGGGTTTGATGGCCTCCTCCTTTTCGTACTACCTCCAAACCACCATAAAGTGTATCGAGGGTTGTTACTTTCGCTTTTATTTTAGTACTATATACATCTCGATAATGGTTTCCCCATACCGATTTAAAAAACCCGGTAACGTCTGTTTCTTCTTTTGTATAAATAGACACTTCCACTTCATTAGGAAAAGATTCAGGCAAATTAGAAACATCATATTTTACTTTAGGAGGAAATACCTCTTTAGTAAATAACAGTTTAGGTTTTTCATTTTTTTCCCCAAAAAACCTTACCCAAGTACTACCATCTTTAAATATAGTTAACTCTGCGAATCCTTGTTCTCCAGTTGAGAACAAACCATTATTACTTAATTCGGAGAAAGATTCTTTTGCTCCAGAACCAGATACAATTTGTTTGATCCCTTCGTTTTCAATATACTGAAGTGTATGCTCATGACCAGATGCGAAAATTACATTTTCCGCATCTAAAGACATGGTTTCTAATCTGCTCATTAATTCGTGATATCGCTCATTATACCTATCTTGAATAGATACACCTCCTTGCGTTCTAAGTTGTGTTATTAATGAGGCTATTCCTGGTAGTGGTGTTTTATGTTGAAATGGATATAAGTGTTTTTTTAAAGCATATTTTCCGCCATGCGATCCATTGGTATACATAGGATGATGCATTGCAAATACCGTTGTTTTATTTTGTG
>NZ_JABDMV010000026.1 GCF_013001275.1 Flaviramulus sp. | reverse complement strand
GTTGTAACACGTTTAGAACTTGCTAAACTTCAAACCGAAATTGATAAAATTGATAGAAATGCTTTTATAATTATGGGAATTGTTAAAGATTTAAAAGGCGGAATGATTAAGAAAAAACCATTAAAATAAATGAAAAAATATACTATACAAAACAATCCGTTTGTGGTTCCAACTACTGATGGAAAAATTATAAAAGAGCATTTTGGAAATACGACTGATGGAAATTCTCAAATAAGTATTGCTTACATGAAAGCCCCAGCGGGCTGGAGTGAACCATTCCAAACACCTGAATTTGATGAATACACCTTCATAATAAGTGGCAAAAAGCAATTTATTATTGATGGAGAAACTGTTGTCTTGAAAGCAGGTCAGTCTATAAAAATTGAGAAAAATACACGCGTTCAATATTCAAACCCCTTTACAGAAGTATGCGAATATGTTGCTATATGTTTACCCGCCTTTTCTATGGATTTAGTAAATAGAGAAGACTAAACATGGCGAAACAAATTTTTAAAAGTATTGGAAAGGCCATAAATTTTACAAGTATTTTATCGCCAAAATTAGCGGCTCATTTATCCATTAAATTGTTCTCTACACCACAAAAAGGAGCGATTCAAAATAGAGATTCAAAATTCCTAAAAAATACCATACAAGAAGATGCATTTTATGAAAATATTAAAATAAAAACTTATCGATGGCCAGGAAATAAAGACACCGTTTTATTGGCACATGGATGGGAAAGCAACGCTAATAGATGGAAAGATTTAATCGAAATTTTAAAACTACAAGATTATAACATCATCGCCTTAGATGCACCAGCACACGGAAATTCTGGAAATAAAACTTTTAACGCACTAATATATTCTGAATGTATTTATACTGTAGTTAAAAAATTTAATGTAAGTGTTATAATAGGACATTCCGTTGGTGGAATGGCCAGTGTTTTTGGAGAATTTAAACATAAACCAACTTCAGTAAAAAAACTGATTTTACTTGGTGCTCCAGCTGATTTTGATGGTGTATTTACACGCTACAGTCAAATGATGGGATATAATCAGAAAGTTATTAATGCTATGAATGATTATGTTTTAAAACATTATAATCATTTACCAGAATACTATTCTGCGGCTAATTTTTCAAAAAGTATCAAGGCAAAAGGCCTCATTATTCATGACAAAAAAGACAGAATAATACCTTTTTCAGACGGATTAAATTTCAAATCAAATTATTCTAATTCAGAATTTATTGCAACAAAAGGCTTTGGACATGGTCTTAAATCTGAAGCTATTTACAATTATATATTAGAATTTTTAGAGGTATAAATATTGTATTTTTGAAATATGGCAGAAACATTAAAACGTATAAATAAATTTTTAAGTGAAGTTGGGTATTGCTCACGTCGAGAGGCGGACAAACTTATTCAAGCAGGCAGAGTCACTATTAATGGTGTTGTTCCAGAAATGGGCACAAAAATAACTCCTAATGATGTTGTTGAAGTAGATGGAAAAGAAATAAAAAGCAATACCGAATCTTTTGTTTATTTAGCTTTTAATAAACCTATAGGCATTGTTTGTACAACAGATACTGCAGTTGAAAAAAATAATATTATTGATTTTATAAATTACCCGAAACGTATTTTTCCAATTGGTAGATTAGATAAGCCAAGTGAAGGATTAATACTTCTAACGGATGATGGTGATATTGTGAATAAAATTCTTCGCGCAAGTAATAATCACGAAAAAGAATATATTGTTACCGTTGACAAACCAATTTCCCAAACCTTTTTAGAACGCATGCGTGGAGGTATTCCGCTTGAAGATCTAAATAAAGTTACTAAAAAATGCATCGTTGAAAAACGAAGTACTTATGAATTCAAAATAATTCTAACCCAAGGATTGAATAGGCAAATTCGACGAATGTGTGAGTATTTAAACTACGAAGTACAAACATTAAAACGGGTAAGGATTATGAATATTAAACTAGATATTCCTGTTGGAGAGTACAGAGAATTAACTAAAATTGAATTTGCACAATTAAATGAACTTTTAGAAAATTCAACAAAAGTTTATAAAGAGAATAAAAACAAAAGTCATTAAATCTGTTGTTAATTTATTCACAAAACAAGTGACGTTTTACTTGTTGTTTTTTAACTTTAAGAAAAAGTTAATTATGCGACTAACTACTTTACTCCTCTTTTTTATTTCAATTGCAGCATTTTCCCAATATAAATATGAACCTTCAACAGAGTTTCCATTCGGAAAATTAAATCCAGAAGCACCAAAACAAACAGAAGATTTTGCAGATTTGATAGGTTTGTGCAATTGTAAATCCGTTTCAAGAAATCAAGATCAATCATGGGCTGAACCAATTGATATGACCTGGAAATGGAAATATATAATGAATGGAATGGCTGTGCAAGATGAAACATTAAAAGCAGATGGCAAACATTCTGGAAGCATTCGTCAATTTATAGCGGACAGTAGTAATTGGTATGTGCATTACTATTCATCCGCATCACCCTCAACAACATTGCCAACTTGGGAGGGCAGTAAAAAAGAGAATGGTAATATTGTACTCTATCGCAACCAAAAGGCGCCTAATGGCATGGAAGGATTTTACAGATTAACATTTTACGACATATCAAAAGCGGGTTATAAATGGGTAGGCGAATGGGTTGATAAAGATGAGACATTAGAATACCCAACTTGGAAAATAAACTGCATTCGAGAAGAATACTAATATTTTAAAGACTTATGAGCAAAATAATATCACCTTTTCACTTAGCAATACCTGTTTATAATTTAAGAGAATGCAGATTATTTTACAGAGATGTATTAGGTTGCGAGGAAGGTAGAAGTAGCGACCAATGGGTAGATTTTAATTTTTTCGGCCATCAATTAGTAATTCATTACAAACCAAAAGACAACTCAAAATTACATACAAATTCTGTTGACGGAAAAGATGTTCCTGTACCGCATTTTGGTGTGGTTTTATCTTGGGATATTTTTCACGCTTTCGCAGAAGATATAAGAAGTAAAAACATTGAATTTGTTATTGAGCCTTATGTTAGATTTGAAGGTTTAGCAGGAGAACAGGCTACTATGTTTTTCTACGACCCTTCTGGAAATGCTTTAGAATTTAAGGCATTTAAAGATATGAATCAACTGTTTGCCAAATAATTAAAGCTTATTTCTTCTTTTAGCTAAATAAAAAGGTAAATAAATTAATAAAAAATAAGGTATGATTATTAATTGTCCTGTTACAATATACCATGGCCATTCTCCAAAATAATCTAACAATGTAGCCGATTTTGGCTTTTCATTTAAATAAAAATAATTCGCATTTAATATAAAATTGATAATTACCATCGCTAACACATACACTTGTAATGCGAAAAATGATTTAAAAACGCTTTTAAATTTCGGCCGCATTTTAAAAACAAAAGTTGCATAAAATATAATTATTAATAACCCTAAATGCACTGCCCAATACCTAAAATAATCAAGGCTTGGAAATCCAATTTCAATATCTGGAGTTATAACACCTTGCAAGGTGCCTGCTATTATCCAAAATAGCAAAATTTCATACATCCAAAATTTTCGATAGTATGTAAATATTGGCATGAATAAACCCAACAAACTGCATAGATATAATGGCAAATCGGTTGATAAATTATAATTACCTAAGCTAATTTTGTAGAAATGAAATCCTAAAACAGTAAAACTTATTAAGCATGCAAAAAGATGAAGTGCTTGTTCTTGTTTTCTTTTATTAAATTTTAAGTTTGAATATTTTATAAAAAATAAACAAAAAATAACTGCGATAATAATAGGCAGCACATGTTGTAAACTACCAATTTCAACTCTTCTTGAAATTGAAAATGCACTATAAATATTAAAAATCATAATGCAATTTAGGTAATTCCTTTATTAATTATAGATTGTGTTGCTCTCTTGCCAGTAAAGTGTTTTTAAGTAACATGGCAATAGTCATTGGTCCAACACCACCTGGAACTGGAGTTATATAACTTGCTTTTTTGCAAACATTAGCAAAATCTACATCACCCACAATTCGGTAACCTCTTGGTCTAGTCTCATCAGTAACACGGGTGATTCCAACATCTATAATTACTGCACCGTCCTTAACCATTTCAGCTTTTAGGAAATTAGGAACTCCTAATGCTGAAATAATAATATCTGCTTGAGATGTAATTTGAGTAATATTTTTAGTGTGGCTATGTGTTAAGGTAACTGTTGAATTTCCCGGAAAGCCTTTTCTTCCCATTAAAATACTCATTGGTCTACCAACAATGTGAGAGCGCCCAATTACCACAGTATGTTTCCCTTTAGTTTCCACACCATAACGTTCTAGTAATTCTAATATTCCAAATGGAGTTGCAGGAATAAATGTACTCATATCTAAAGCCATTTTTCCAAAATTTGTAGGATGGAAACCATCAACATCTTTGTCGGGATTCACAGCCAATAGAACTTTCTGTTCATTAATTTGTTTTGGTAATGGCAACTGAACTATAAACCCGTCAATCTCTGGGTTTTCATTTAATTCTTTTATTTTATCTAACAATTCAATTTCACTGGTTGTATTAGACATTTGAACCAATGTAGACTCAAAACCAACACGCTCACAAGCCTTTACCTTACTGCCAACATAGGTTAAACTCGCGCCGTCATTACCAACAATAATTGCTGCCAAATGTGGAACTTTTTCTCCTTTGTCTTTCATTTTTTTTACCTCAGCAGCGATTTCATCCTTAATGTCGTTACTAATTTTTTTTCCGTCTAAAATGACCATCTTTTCGTGTTGATTGTTAGCTGTTATATAAAATATTTATTCAGAATAAAGGGGCATTATTTCATTCCCTTCATCATTTGCATCATTTTTTTTCCACCACCACCTTGCATCATCTTCATCATTTTACTCATTTGATTAAATTGTTTTAAAAGCTGATTTACTTGCTGAACAGATGTTCCAGACCCTTTTCCAATTCTAATTTTTCGGCTTGAATTCAAAATGGATGGATTGCTTCTTTCTTTAGGGGTCATTGAATGAATAATAGCTTCAATACCTTTAAATGCATCATCATCAATATCAACGTCTTTCATCATTTTACCAACCCCAGGAATCATTCCCATAAGGTCTTTCATATTACCCATTTTCTTTATTTGCTGAATCTGCTTTAAGAAGTCATCAAAACCAAACTGGTTTTTGGCTATTTTCTTTTGAAGTTTCCTTGCCTCTACTTCATCAAATTGTTCTTGCGCACGTTCCACTAATGAAACAACATCACCCATGCCCAAAATACGATCGGCCATACGTGCTGGATAAAACACATCGATTGCTTCCATTTTCTCGCCCGTACCAATAAACTTAATGGGTTTATTAACTACAGATTTAATAGAAATAGCTGCTCCACCGCGGGTATCACCATCTAATTTTGTAAGTATAACACCATCAAAATTCAAAACATCGTTAAAAGCCTTCGCCGTATTAACAGCATCTTGCCCTGTCATAGAATCTACGACAAAAAGAGTTTCTTGAGGCTGAATAGCTTTATGGATATTAGATATTTCGGTCATCATAACCTCATCAACAGCTAAACGACCTGCGGTATCTATTATCACTACATTAAATCCATTTGCGTTTGCATAAGCAATAGCTGCTTTCGAAATCGCTACAGGATCTTTATTACCTCTATCACTAAACACTTCCACTCCAATTTGATCTCCAACTACGTGTAATTGATCAATGGCCGCTGGACGATAAACGTCACAGGCTACTAATAATGGTTTTTTAGATTTTTTATTTTTAAGATAATTAGCAAGTTTACCGGAAAATGTTGTTTTACCAGAACCTTGTAATCCAGACATTAATATTATACTTGGAGTGCCTGATAAATTTATCCCTTCAGCATCGCCACCCATAAGTTGGGTTAACTCATCTTTTACTATTTTAACCATTAACTGCCCCGGCTGTAATGTTGTTAAAACATTCTGACCTAAAGCTTTTTCCTTTACTCGAACAGTAAAATCTTTGGCTATTTTAAAGTTAACATCGGCATCTAATAACGCACGTCTTACCTCTTTTAAAGTTTCGGCAACATTTACTTCTGAAATGCTTCCGTGACCTTTTAATACGTGTAACGCTTTATCTAACTTATCGCTTAAATTATTAAACATATTTTTATTAAAATTTTAAGAACTGCAAATTTAGTGATTTGATGTTTATTATTGAAGTGAGAACGCACAAAGTGAATAAAAAAGGCTGCCAAAATTGAATTTGACAGCCCTATAAAGGAAACTTAACTTGATAATTAACCTAACCAACCAAAAAATAAGAGTTTCCTTTTAACCAAAAGCATAATTAATTTTTCTTTTCAAGGACTAATATTCTTTCAATACCTCCATTAGCATTCAAATCTTTTAAAACAATTCTATTAGGGCTAATTTCAGCTATTTTCCATCTGTGGTTTAATTCATCAAATGGGGCTTCAATACCATAATGCATTCCTAAATACAATCCATTATTTCTGTAGGCTAACCAAGAACCATCAATAATATCTGGCGTTGTCCCTGTTGAATTAGGGCCAGTTACTTTAATATAACCGCTTTCTAAGAAATCTATTGTATAACCAATATATTCTTCTGTTTTATTTTGATCACCATCTTCGTATAAAGCTACTTCCCATTCTCCAGTTTCTATTACACCATCAATATAAGTTAAATCGTCATCGGAATCTGGACAGTGTCTTTGTAAAACCATTTTGTTATCTCTGTTACCTAATGATTCAAGTTTTATTAAACCAGGTTGTAAAAAGGTAACAAACCATTCTAACTGTAAATGTGGTCTTCCTTCTAATTGAATTTGCAATACAAATCCTTCAGTATTATAACTTACTACTTGATAATTACCGGTTACAAATTCTCCATTAACTCTAATCTTTACTTGATAATTCGGGAAGAATTTTAACGGTGTTCCTATATAATCTTTTTCATTATTAGCACCATCAATACTTAAGCGTGCTACTCTCCACAAACATTCTTGTAAATAGTTTTCTATACGCTCTTTAGTAATGTCAAAAGCTAAATCACAGTTTTTCTTTAAAATAATTTTGTTACCACCAGCTTGATATAATTTAATTCTGCCAGGTTCTAAATCGTAAACAAACCACTCTAAACTAAAGTCAACTAGTGTATCGAATTCTAATTTTATTAATGCCCCATGGTCTGAAACACGAGTAGTCCAAGTTCCTGTAAGTGTGTCTCCACCTCTAGCGTAAACTTTAACAACATTGTCTTCTTTAAACACCATGACATATTCACGATATTGGTCGTTTAAGTTATCGTTATTTCTATTAAATTCATAAACCACCCAAGGACATGATTTTAATAAATTATCTAAACGTTCTTTCGTGAAATCATCATCACCATAATCATTATCATCATCTTCATCACATGCATCTTTGGCTTCTTTAATAGTTCTTGCCAATTCTATATTATTGTTTACTACAATTTCAGTTCCATCAGCCAACACCATAGTTACTGGAAAATTTAGACTAGCCAAAACTTCTGCATTTATTACACGTTTGATAAATTGATGTAACTGTCTGTCGTTTTCAATAGTTACCACGTTAATAATTTGAAATTGGGTATTATACACTGAAAAAGATATTGGGTATTTAAAATCAATACACTCTATATCGTCATCTGGTGCATTTTCATCTTTACATTCTTGAATTAATTCTTCTAATTCCGCGCGATTTTCAATTACAATATCTTCATAATTTGATCTCACAATTGTAATAGGAAAAATAATTTCTAAATTATCTTCATCATCTTCGAATTCATCAAAAATAGCTTCAATAACTTCAAAATCTTCTTTCGAATCGATTCTAATTTCTAAACCATTCACAATTACGGTTACTGGCAAATGCACAGATAAACAACTTGCTTTATCTATAATATTATCTGCAGATCCGTCCATAATAGACGTGGAGAACAATAAACTTGTTAACTCAGCTTCTGGGGCTAAAGCTTCGCTTTCTGTAGGGTCGGTAATTTCAATTACCTCGTCCTGACAAGAAGTAAACATTAAAAGGGCAAAAAAAGGTAATAACAGTAGTGTTTTCATTTTTGTTTTCATGATAGTGTTTTTAGGGTTTAACATTGCATTTTAATAATAAAACAGGATAACTATAAAAATTCCTACCCTTTGTGTCGTTTTTTTTTAATTTAGTAGCACGAACTACCAATATTTATGGGGAAACAATTACATGACAATATTTGTGAAGAGCATATTTTTTCTTCCATATTTAATAAACACGCCAAAGATTTGCATAACTTTTTGTATTACAAGTTTGGCGATTTACTTAACCCAAAAGATAAAGTGCAAGAAGCCTTTATAAAGTTATGGGAAAACTGTGCCAAAATATCGCCCGAAAAAGCTAAAAGTTTTGTATTTACAACTGCCAATAATTTAATGTTAAATGAAGCAGCGCATCAAAAAGTTGTTTTAAAGCACCAGCAAACTAAACCTAAAAGGTATACTAACGAGACTCCTGAATTTTTAATGCAGGAAACCGAGTATAACCAAAAGCTTCAAAAAGCATTAAGTAATTTAACGGATGCTCAAAGGGAAGCTTTTATGATGAATCGTGTTGAAGGAAAACGTTTTAAGGAAATTGCTGAGATTTTAGGCATTTCAACCAAAGCCGTTGAAAAACGTATTTATGGAGCCCTAGAAAAACTTCGAAAGGAAATTAAGGAGTTGTAAATTTTTGACAATTTCTGAATTATTTATTAAACTAGGGTAGGGAAAAATAAAAGTTAACTGTTATATAGTTGTATAAGAAATCATGAAAAGAGAAGAACTAATATCGAAATGGTTAGATAACAATCTAAATAATCAAGAACTTGAAGCATTTAAAAGGCTTGAAGATTATGATGATTTAGTTAAGTTAAATACTAGTTTGCACGCTTTTAAAGCAGATAGTTACAATACTTCCAAGGAATTAGAAAATGTATTATCTACGATTAAAAGCAAAAAACAAAAACCAACACACTGGATAAAACCTTTATTGCGTGTGGCGGCAATTCTAGCTATTTGTTTTAGTTTATACTTTTATACAACAACCTTAGACACTACAATTGCAACAGAATTTGCGCAAAAAACTAATGTTGTATTACCAGATGATTCAAGCGTATCCCTCAACGCCAAATCTACACTAGAATTTAATAAAAGTGATTGGAAAAAAGAACGTATTGTAACGCTTGAAGGCGAAGCCTTTTTTAAAGTTGCTAAAGGTTCTTCATTCAACGTAATTACAAAATCCGGAACCATAATGGTTTATGGCACTCAATTTAATGTGAAACATTGGGACAATTATTTTGAGGTTATTTGCTACGAAGGGTTAGTTGGGGTAACGCACAATTCTCAAGAAATAAAATTAAAACCTGGAGACAGTTTTTTAATTATTGATGGGGAAATTATTGCAAAGGAAAAAGAAAACCGCTCAACACCTTCGTGGTTAAATAACGAAAGCACTTTTAAAAGTTTACCTTATAAAATAGTGATTGCGGAATTTGAAAGACAATATAATGTTGATGTTACGTTATTAAATATAAACTCAACCCAATTATTCACGGGTAGTTTTACACACGATAATATGGACGTAGCATTAAAATCAATTACCCTACCTTTACATGTAACCTATAGTAAATCTAACAATACTATTATTTTAAAACGTGAGTAGCAAAAAGCTTCTTTCTATTGTTTTATCGTTAGTTTTTTTGAATGTTGCAAATCTAAAAGCACAAACTATTCAAAAAGAAAAACAAACACTTATTACTGTTTTAAAACTGGTTGAATCTAAATATGGAATTAGTTTTTCATTTGCAGATAACACTATAAAAGGTAAAACAAGTAAAATCCCAACTAATAATTTATCTTTAGAAGAGGCCTTAGAGTTTCTTAAAAATCAAACTAAATTAGATTTTGAATTATTAGATAATCGGTTTGTTGTTATAAAACAACATAAAAAAGAAAATAGTAGTTCTAGAATACAAAATCTTGAAGAAGTAATAATTACCAATTATTTAACTACTGGCATAACAAAACTTAATGATGGTTCAATCACTATTAAACCCGAAACTTTTGGGATTTTACCAGGACTAATTGAGCCGGATGTATTACAAACCATACAAGCATTGCCTGGAGTTTTAAGTAATGATGAAACTGTTTCTAACATAAACGTTCGAGGCGGTACACACGACCAAAATTTGTTACTTTGGGATGGTATAAAAATGTATCAATCGGGACATTTTTTTGGATTAATTTCTGCCTTTAACCCATACATTACGAAACGAGTAAATGTTTACAAAAATGGTACACAAGCAAAATATGGCGATGGTATTTCGAGCATAATCGATATGCGTTTACCTGATGATGTTGATAATGTGTTTAAAGCCGGATTAGGGTTCAACTTTATTAATAGCGATGGCTACGCTAAAATTCCACTTTCCAACAAAACAGAGTTGCAGCTCTCCGCACGTCGTTCAATAACCGATTTAATTAATACATCGACTTACGAACAGTATTTTAAGCGTATTTTTCAAGATTCCGATTTTTCAAAATCTAAAACCAATGCGATCTCTCAAAATGAATCGTTTTATTTTTATGATATCACTACCAAATTTCTTTATAACATTTCAGAAAATGACAAGCTTAGGTTTCATTTTTTAAACGTAAACAACAGTTTAAACTACGATGAGCAATCTACAATAAACGATAGAAATGAAGCTCTTAATAGTAAGCTCTCACAACGTAATACCGCTTTTAGTGTAACTTACAGCAAAGATTGGAGTAGTAAACTATCCAGCACAACACAAGTATATGTTACAAACTATGATTTGGATGCCACCAATTATGATATTATAAACGACCAACGCTTAATTCAAGAAAATGAAGTCTATGATGGTTCAGCAAAAGTTGACATTAATTACACCCCAAATCATCAATTCAAAATAAATGGTGGCTATCAATTTACCGAGGTTGGAATTAGCAATTTAGAGGATGTGAATAATCCTGTTTTTAGAAGTTATATTAAAGAAGTTATTAGAAGTCACGCTGTTTATGGCGAAACTAATTTTTTGTCAAATAACGCAAAAACAAGATTAAATTTAGGTATACGATTAAATTATATTAATAAGTTTGAACTATTTTTAGCAGAACCTCGATTAAGTTTTAGTCAACGATTTCTAAATCATTTTAGGTTTGAAGTTTTAGGCGAGTTTAAAAGCCAAACTACCTCACAAATCATCGATTTACAAAATGACTTTTTAGGAATTGAAAAACGTAGATGGGTACTTTCCAACCACGAGAATATTCCTGTTATAAAAAGCAAACAACTGTCGGCAGGACTTCATTATAATAAAAATAAATTATTAATGAGCGCTGAAGCTTATATCAAAAAAGCCAACGGTATTACTTCCCGTAGTCAAGGTTTTCAAAATCAATTTCAATTTACTAATGCCATCGGTAGTTATAAAATAAAAGGTATCGACATATTACTAAACAAGCAATTTAATAATATTGTTAGTTCATGGATTTCATACTCCTACAGTAATAATAATTATGAATTTAACGAATTAAACAATGGTTTGCCTTTTCCTAATAATGCAGATATACAACATGCAATAACCTTTGCTGGAACCTATACCAATAATAAAATAAAGTTGGCGTTAGGATTAAACTGGCACTCGGGGAAACCCGTTACAGAACCAAGTAAAGATGATGACCCTAATGATGATGTTATTACCTATACAAACCCCAATAGTTCGAATCTAAATGATTATTTACGTGCAGATTGTTCTGCCACCTATGACTTTAATATTTCGGACAATGCAAGAGCAACGGTAGGCGCCTCACTTTGGAATGTATTAAATAAACGAAATATTATTAATACTTATTACACATTAGATGATGACAACATAGTTAACAAAGTTGAAAACGAATCTTTAGGGATTACGCCAAATGTTAGCTTCCGAGTGAGTTTTTAGTTTTATTTTCGTCTTCTTTATAATAAAGTAAAGGAAAATAAAATATTCTACATTCGATCCGGAACTTGAATTCCAAGTAATGCAAACCCGTTTTTTATCGTGTTGGCAACTGTGTTCGAGATCTGTACTCTAAATAGCTTTTCATTCGCATTATCTGCTCCTAAAATCGATACGTTTTGATAAAATGAATTAAACTCTTTTACCAAATCATAAGTATAATTGGCAATTAATGCAGGACTATGATTTTCTGCTGCGCTTTGAATAACCTCTGGGAATAACTCAAGTTGCTTAAGTAATTCTTTTTCTTTGGAATGAAGTGATAAGTCATCAGCATTTAATTCATCGGTAATAGATTCTGATTTTCTCAATATAGACTGAATTCTTGCGTAAGTATATTGTATGAAAGGCCCTGTATTTCCTTGAAAATCAATAGATTCTTTGGGATCGAATAAAATACGTTTTTTCGGGTCTACCTTTAACACATAATACTTTAAAGCGCCTAAACCAATAATTCTATAAAGTTCTTTCTTTTCTTCTTTTGAATAACCATCAAGCTTACCAAGTTCTTCTGAAATTTCCTCAGCTGTTTCCGCCATATCATCTATTAAATCATCGGCATCAACTACAGTTCCTTCTCTACTTTTCATTTTTCCGCTTGGCAAATCTACCATTCCATAACTTAAATGATAAAGATTTTTCGCCCACTCAAACCCCAATTTCTTTAAGATTAAAAAAAGTACTTGAAAGTGATAATCTTGCTCATTTCCAACGGTATATACCATTCCACCAACATCAGGAAAATCTTTGATACGTTGTATGGCCGTACCAATATCTTGAGTCATATATACCGCAGTGCCATCTGCACGTTGTACTATTTTTTTATCTAAACCGTCATCTGTTAAATCACACCAAACCGACCCATCTTCTTCTTTTATAAAAACTCCTGATTTTAGACCTTCTGATACAAACTCTTTTCCCAATAAATAGGTATTGCTTTCGTAATAAAGTGTATCAAAATCGACTCCTAAATTTTTATAAGTTTCATCAAACCCTTGATAAACCCACCCATTCATTTTTTTCCAAAGCCCAACTGTTTCTTCCTCTCCCGCTTCCCATTTTAAAAGCATGTTTTGCGCTGCTATTAAAATTGGCGCATTCTTTTTAGCTTCTTCTTCACTTAATCCTTTGGAAACTAAATCTTGAATTTGTTTTTTGTATTCTTTATCAAACTTTACATAATAATTACCAACCAGTTTATCGCCTTTTAAGCCGGTACTTTGTGGAGTTTCTCCTTTTCCATAAAGTTTCCATGCTAACATACTCTTACAAATATGAATTCCTCGATCATTTATAATTTGCGTTTTATAAACTTTTTTTCCAGATGCTTTTAGAATTTCAGCAACGCTATATCCTAATAGGTTATTCCGAACGTGGCCTAAATGCAATGGTTTGTTTGTATTTGGAGAAGAATACTCGACCATAATCGCCTTTTCACTTAATTTTGGTGCTTCAAAACCAAATGTTCTATTGCTTTTAATTCCATTAAAAAAATTAATGTAATATGAGTCACTTATTTCAATATTTAAAAACCCTTTAACAACATTAAAAGATTTAACATCGCTAACTTTATCAACTAAAAAATTGCCAATAATTTCACCTATTTTAACAGGGTTTCCTTTAATAAAACGTAGCATAGGGAAAATAACGACCGTAATATCGCCTGTAAACTCTTTTCTGGTAGCTTGAAATTCTACCGATTCTAATTCAATATTAAAATCAGATTTTACAGCTTCTTTTACGTATTTTGATAAAGTATTCTGGAGATTCATTTTTATCGCATTATAAGCTTGCAAATATACTAAGTTTTTTAAGTTATATCAGCAATAATAAAAAAGCCTGACAACTGTAATTGTCAAGCTAAATTTATAAAAAGATTACTTTACAGGCTATTATTTTTTACCACCCAAAAAACTTAATGCTAAAGCTCCTAGACCAAGCGCAATAGTTATGTAAGAATTAGAATTATCTTGAGCTTCCATACTCATACCACCAAGGCTTACCGATGCCTCTGGCGCTATCAAAGTATAAATACCATAAGTTAATAGCCCTATTCCTACAACCAATAAAATCATTTTGACTGTTTTATTCATAATATTATAATTTTAAGTTTATTTAATCTACTAAATATCTTTTATTTTATAAAATCTGTTTCACTTTTAGTAATTATAATAAAATAGTTATGCTTTATAAACAAAGTGTATTTCAACGATATTTACACTGTTTTTCTATGATAAGTGCCGTTTGTCTATTCGTCGATTTATAGACAAAATTTTACCTGTCCTTTCAACTAATATATTGGTAGTAAAACGCAGAAATTAGATTTTGGAAGTGTTTTTTCTAACTTTTGTTAAGTAATGCTATTATCGATCCATTATAATTGGAGAAATTTAAAACGAATTACAGTTGAATAAAGTGATCTTATTTTCCCTCGATTTAAGACAACTTTGGTTAATTACTTTATTTTCAGCTGTAGTTTAACATGTTTTATGAGGAGAATATTTATTTTGATAATTCTAAATTTATCTTTTTTCGTAGGTTTTTCACAAACCAATGAAATAGATAGTCTCGCCTTAGAACTTGCATTTCAAGAACAAGATACTTTAAAAATAGAAACTTCATTAAAACTTATAAAATCACTTTATAAAGTAAAAGAATTCGAAAGAGCTCTTAAATATATTATTGAAAGTGAAAAACTGTCGAATGCCATTAATTATAGAGAAGGAATCGCAGAAATTACTTATTACAAAGCGTTAATTTATGCCCAAAAAGATGATTACATTAATGCCGTAAGCGGTTACTCGAAGTCCAAAAATTTATTTACAACCTTACGTGATACATTAAGTGTAGCTAAAGTTAATAATAGCATTGGTTTAATTGAAATTAAACGAGGTAACTACAGCAAAGGGTTACAATATTCTCTTGCAGCAATTGAAGTTCTTGAAAGGAGAAATTTACGCGACGATCTTAATTTGGCATACAGCAATTTAGCCAAAGCATATTATAATATTGATTCCTATGACAAAGCCATTGAGTTTTACACAAAAGCTGCTGAAATTCAAGAACAATTAAATGATACCGTAGGACTAAAAGAATCACAAATAAAATTAGCAGAACTTTATTCGTTTAAAAAAGAACATAGAAAAGCTATTGAATTTTACGAAAAAGTATTAATTGACGATGAGTCTAAAAACGACTCGATTCGTGGACATATCCTACCAAAATTAGGCGGTGAATATTTAAAATTTAACGATTATGATAAAGCCGCTCGATATTTAGTACAAGGCTATAATTTAAACGTTCGCGGAAATAACAAGGAAGATTTACTTATTTCTTTAAATAATCTTGGGGATTTAAATTTACAACAAAATAGATTAGTTTTAGCAGAAAGGCAGCTGCTTGAAGCCGGAGCTATTGCAAAAAGCATCGGAAACCAAACCGAGTTACTAAGGCATTACAAATTAATGAAAACTCTAGACTCGGTTAGAAAAAAGTTTGATCGAGCTTTTGTATGGCAACGAGAATATTATGAGCTAAACAATAGCATTAAAAGAAATAAGAAGGCTGTTAGCACAAGAACTGTTGATCCTAAATTGATTGATTATGAACCAGTATTTGATAATTACATCAGTAGCTCAAATCAATCATCTAAACAAACTTCTACTAAGATTGAAGAAAATTACAATAAGTTCAAACTTATATTTTACGTTTTGCTTGCTGCATTAGCTATCGTATCTACATTTTTAATATTGATTTACTTAAAACGAAATAGCAACATCAAGTATACTCAAGAACTTGAAGAAAAAAACATTAAAATACAGTTACAAAACGAAGCGTTTTCCGAGCAAACTAAACATCTTGAGAATGTAAATAATGTAAAAGACAAACTCTTTTCCATTATTTCTCATGATTTAAAAGACTCGCTTTCATCAATAAATGGCTTCATTGATTTACTAAAAGACGGCTCTTTATCTAGAGAAGAATTTGATGCACTAATACCCGAGCTAAGCGAAAACGCTAACAATGCGTCGCTTTTATTATTCAATTTACTCAACTGGTCTAAATCCCAAATGCAATCTTTAGAACCCAAGCCAACTTTGTTTGATGTTCAAGAGGTTTTTGAAGATAAACTTAAACTTGTTGAAAATCGCTTGGAAAACAAAGGCATTAATTTAGTAGACCATTCATTACGAGATTTTGCATATGCAGACCGAAGCATGTTTGAAATTGTTATACAAAATTTACTAGCAAACGCCTTAAAATTCTGTAAAGAAGGCGACACTATTACCGTTTCCAACCATATTAGTAATGGTAGTTGTATTATTAGTGTAGCTGATACTGGTATAGGAATATCTAAATCAAATATTGAGAAATTATTTAAAAATAATTCCTTCAGTACTGTAGGTACAAACAATGAAAAAGGCACAGGACTTGGCCTTTCAATATGTAAAGAATTAGTAGAGTTGAATAATGGCAAAATATGGGTAGAAAGTACACAAGGTGTTGGAAGTACTTTTTATGTTCAGATACCAAAGTCTAAACTTGAATAACTAAGTTATTTTTCTTTAGGTAAAAATATTTCAGCCATCATACATCGTGCACTACCTCCACCACAAGTCTCAATAGTATCCAAAGAACTAGATAATATTTTGCTGTGCTTATTTAAAATTTTTACTTGTTTCTCCGTTAAGCAGTTATAGGCAGCTTGACTCATAATTAAATAACGTGTATCATCACTACCTTTTATTTGCAACATATTTCCGGCAAAATTATTTACTTGAGCTTCCGTAATATCTATTATTTCTTTTCCATCTTCTTTTAAATGAGAAATCACATTTTTTCGTTCTTTTTTATCATCAATACTACTTAAACAAATTACAGCAAAAGTTTCACCTAAACACATCATAACATTAGTGTGATAAATAGGTTTGCGCTGACCATCTACAGTTTGATAAGCCACAAAAATGACTGGCGAATATTCAAAATCTTCGCAAAATTCAATAAGCAAGTCTTCATCAGCTCTAGCCGATAGAGCACAATAGGCTTTTCTATTTACACGATCTAATGTTAAACTACCTGTACCCTCGAGAAAAATTTCATCTTCTTCAGCACTTGTATAGTCCACAATGTTATTAATAACGAATCCTTTTTTTTCTATAGCTTCTAATATGTCTTCTCGACGCTCAATGCGTCTATTTTCAGCAAACATAGGATACAATCCCACATCACCATTTTCATGAAAAGACACCCAATTGTTTGGGAATATAGAATCCGGAGTATCTGTTTCTTTTATATCTTCAACAACAATAACTTCAACACTAATACTCCTAAGTTTTTCTACAAAAGCATCAAACTCTTGTTGTGCTCTAGCGTTAACTGTTGAAGGTAGCATATCTACTTCTTCTTGATAATAATTATTAACCGCAGTTTGCTCATTCATCCTAAAATTTACGGGACGAACCATTAAAATAGTATTTGTTGTTTGTTGCATTTTGTTTAATACTTTATAATACAAAAGTATACTAAATGTTTTATAAAATAGGATAGCTTTACTAGATAAAACTGAATAATTTAAGGAGTTTATCTAATCTCTTATCAATGGCATTGTAGAACATCGTAACAAACCTTCTTGTTTACTAATTTCAGCATAAGGTACTTCTTCAACTATAAATCCTTGACCTCGCAACCAAGTGTTTAATCGTGTAAAGTTTTTTTCTGAAATAATAATATCTTCTGAAATAGAAAATATATTACTATTCATGCTATACATTTCATCTTTAGTAATTTCAAACACATTTTCTTTACCAAAGAAATCAACTAACCATTCATATTCTTTTTCAATTAAAAATCCATTTTTATGTATAATCGCTTTTTCCTTACCAATGGGTTGAAAACAACAATCTAAATGTAATGCATTATCTTTTGCATTTGTATTAGATTTTCTTAATTCAAATGATTTTACAATCTTTTCAGGAAATAATTCTTGAATTGCTATAACCGCATCCATATTAGTACGTGCAGTAATTAAATCAGAGTAATCGTCACCTGAATACGTTCCGATAAATATATAGTCATTCCAGGGCATTACATCACCACCTTCGACATGACATTCTTCAGGAAGAATAATTCTATTGGCTCGATCAATTTGATTCCAAACATAACTTATGGCTTCAATTTCTTTCTCTCTATTTGGTAAAATATTAGCCCTTAAGATTTTATCTTCAATTACAAATGCTATATCTCTGGAGAATATTTGGTTACAATCTTTGATGACTTCAGGCCTAAAAACTTTAACATCATATTTTTCAAAAACGCTTGCTACGGCATCCATTTCTAAAACCATATCCTCTTCTTTAGGATACGTCCCAGCCAAAACATGCTCAACACTTTTAGGGTCATAGCACTCTTCTACCTTTGGAGTAGGCCCGTTGCTTTTAGCTGTTCCAAGAATAACCGCACGAAGCCGTGAAGTTTCGTTTTTTACATTAAGTTTTAACATGGTGTAAATATAAAGAAGCTTCATAATTTTTAATTATGAAGCTTCTTTTATTTTATAAAAAAGATTATTTTCTTTTGCTAAGAGGCACAAACTTTCTTTCGGTTTCTCCAATATAAATTTGTCTTGGTCGACCAATTGGTTCTTTACGTAAACGCATTTCACGCCACTGTGCAATCCAACCCGGAAGACGCCCTAATGCAAACATAACAGTAAACATTTCTGTTGGTATACCCATACCTCTATAAATTATTCCCGAGTAAAAATCTACATTAGGATATAATTTTCTATCTACAAAGTATTTATCTTCCAAGGCCTCTTTTTCAAGTCCTTTTGCTATATCTAAAATCGGATCTTCAATACCCAAATTCCCTAATACTTCATCAGCCGCTTTTTTAATAATTTTGGCACGTGGATCGAAGTTTTTATAAACACGATGACCAAAGCCCATTAATCGGAATGGGTCTTTTTTATCTTTGGCCTTAGCCATATATTTTTTTGTATCACCACCATCAGCTTTTATAGCTTCAAGCATTTCCAAAACTGCTTGATTTGCTCCACCGTGAAGTGGTCCCCAAAGTGCAGAAATACCTGCAGAAATTGAAGGAAATAATCCAGCATGAGATGAACCAACAATTCTTACTGTTGAAGTGGAACAGTTTTGCTCATGATCTGCATGTAATATTAAGAGTTTATCTAAAGCGTCAACTAAAATCTTGTTTTGAATGTAACAAGCATTAGGTTCTCTAAACATCATTTTTAAGATATTCTCTACATAACCTAGTTCCTTATCACCATAATCAAGTGGTAATCCTTGCTTTTTACGAAGAGTCCAGGCGACTAACACAGGAAATTTTCCTAAAATCCTTACAACAGATTTATACATTTCTTCTTCAGAATCCACATTCACTGAAGATGGATTAAAAGCGGTTAACGCACTGGTTAAAGACGATATAACACCCATTGGATGAGCAGATTTTGGAAATGCATCTAAAATCTTCTTTATATCTTCATCAACAATAGATTGTGATTTAATATCTGCATGAAACTTTTCGTTTTGCTCTTTTGTTGGAAGCTCCCCAAAAATCAGCAAATAAGCGACTTCTAAAAAATCAGCTTTATCAGCTAGTTCCTCAATTGAATACCCGCGATATCTTAAAATACCTTTTTCACCGTCTAAAAATGTAATAGCACTTTCACAAGATCCCGTGTTTTTGTATCCTGGGTCTATAGTTATAATGCCACCGGTACTACCTCTAAGTTTAGTAATATCTATCGCAATCTCGTTTTCGGTTCCTTTTACTAAAGGAAATTCGTTCTTTTTACCGTCTATTTCTATTGTAGCTGTATTTGCCATTCTATCTTAGTGAATTTATATGTTATGCGGAAAGCTAAATTACGAAATATCTATTTATTTTTAATGAATATCGGAAACGTTTTAGTTGAATTAAGGATTATTAAAACTGATACTAAATAAAAAAGCGAGTATTAAAAAATAATCGCTTTTTCAAATTAAAATTATAGCTTTATTATTTTATTTTAAATGCTTTCTCTTGAGGAAAATAAGCAATTTCCCCTAATTCTTCCTCTATACGAAGTAATTGATTGTATTTTGCCATACGATCACTTCGAGAAGCAGAACCTGTTTTAATTTGACCTGTGTTTAACGCTACGGCCAAATCAGCAATAGTATTATCTTCAGTTTCACCAGAGCGGTGAGACATCACTGAAGTATAACCTGCATTATGTGCCATATTTACAGCAGCAATCGTTTCTGTTAAAGTACCTATTTGATTTACTTTAATAAGGATTGAATTGGCAATTCCTTCTTCAATACCTCTTGATAAACGCTCTACATTTGTCACGAATAAGTCATCACCAACTAGTTGAACCTTATCTCCAATTAATTCTGTTAAATATTTCCAACCGTCCCAATCGTTTTCATCCATTCCATCTTCAATAGAAATAATTGGATATTTAGAAGCTAATTCGGCTAAATATTCAGCTTGCTCCTTACTCGTTCTTACTACTCCAGTATCACCTTCAAACTTCTTGTAATCATATTTACCGTTAACAAAAAATTCTGCAGCAGCACAATCTAAAGCGATTTTAACTTCGTCCCCAAATTTATAACCGGCATTCTTAACTGCTTTTGCTATAGTATCTAAAGCATCTTCTGTACCTCCTTCTAAGTTTGGTGCAAAACCTCCTTCATCTCCAACAGCAGTACTTAAGTTTCTATCGTGTAAAACTTTTTTAAGATTATGAAAAATCTCTGTGCCCATTTGCATCGCATGAGTAAAGTTTTTAGCTTTTACTGGCATAACCATAAACTCTTGAAACGCGATAGGTGCGTCACTATGAGAACCACCATTGATAATGTTCATCATAGGCAATGGCAAAGTGTTTGCAGAAACACCTCCCACGTAACGATATAATGGTAAGCCTAATTCTCCAGCCGCTGCTTTAGCTACTGCTAAAGAAACTCCTAATATAGCATTGGCACCAAGCTTCGATTTGTTTTTAGTTCCATCTAAATCAATCATCATTTGATCGATTAAGTTTTGTTCAAATACTGAGACACCTAATAACTCTTGAGCAATAATAGAATTCACATTATCTACAGCTTTCAATACTCCTTTACCCATATATGCTTTTCCGCCGTCACGAAGCTCCACCGCTTCATGCTCACCTGTTGAAGCTCCCGATGGAACAGCCGCTCTTCCTAATATATCATTTTCAGTAACAACATCTACTTCAACTGTAGGGTTTCCTCTAGAATCTAGAATTTGTCTTGCGTGGATATTAATTATTATACTCATAATTGGTTTCTTTTTAGTCTTTTATTATTTCAAATTTACGGTTAAATCTTGTTTTTCATTTACTGTTTTTTAAGAAATTGTAAAAATAAGCGCTATAACGTTTTAGTTACAAAAAACCTTAAAAGAACAACAGCTAATAAGTTTTAATCGTACTTCTTTTTTTGATATTTTCAATGAATTGATCAAAAAGATATGACGAATCATGTGGTCCTGGACTAGCTTCTGGATGATATTGAACGGAAAAACAGTTTTTATTTTTCATAGCTAAACCAGCCACTGTATTATCATTTAAATGTATATGTGTGATTTCCAAATCCGTGTTTGCTTCTGCTTCTTCTCTGTTAACAGCAAATCCATGATTTTGAGAAGTAATTTCTCCTTTTCCTGTTATTAAATTTTTTACTGGATGATTTATACCTCTATGACCGTTATGCATTTTGTATGTTGAAACACCGTTTGCCAAGGCAATAACCTGATGTCCTAAACAAATTCCGAAAAGCGGCAAATCTCTTTTAATAATTTCTTTAGCTACTTCTTGAGCCTCAGTTAATGGTTCTGGATCTCCAGGACCATTAGATAAAAAATATCCATCAGGATTAAAGGCTTCCAAATCTTCAAATTTAGAATTATAAGGGAATACTTTTATATAAGCATCGCGACTTGCTAAATTTCGAAGAATATTCTTTTTTATACCAATATCTAACGCCGCAACTTTAAAGGTAGCATTTTCATCGCCATAAAAATATGCTTCCTTTGTTGAAACTTGAGAGGCTAATTCTAAGCCTTCCATTTTTGGAACATCTGCCAATTGTTTTTTTAATCCTTCTACGTCATCAACTTCTGTGGAAATTACAGCATTCATAGCGCCATGATCTCTAATATAGCTTACCAAAGCTCTGGTATCTACATCTGAAATAGCCAATAAGTTATTTTTATTTAAGAATTCCTCTAATGAACCATCAGCATTATCTCTTGAATATTCATAGCTAAAATTTTTAACTATAAGTCCGGAAATTTTAATTGAATCTGATTCTACTTCATCAATATTGGTTCCATAATTACCAATATGTGCATTTGTAGCCACCATTAATTGCCCAAAATAAGAGGGATCTGTAAAAATTTCTTGATAGCCGGTCATCCCTGTATTAAAACAAACCTCACCAAATGCTGTTCCTTGTTTATTACCAACTGCTTTACCGTAAAAAATAGTGCCATCTGCAAGTAGAATGATGGCTTTTTGTCGATTTTGATATTTCATTCTTAAAAAAAGTTTTACAAAATTGCATAAAAAAAAGGATAAACTAAAATAGTTTATCCTTTATATATTAAATGCTTATTAACATTTATTCTTCTTCGTTTGATGCTTTAGTTTCAACAGGAGCAGCAGCTGGTTTTGAACCACCTCTTCTACTTCTTCTTGTTGTTTTCTTCTTAGCCTTGTCTGCGTTATAGATTTCGTTATAATCTACTAACTCAATCATTGCCATATCAGCATTATCACCTAAACGATTTCCAAGTTTAATAATTCTTGTGTATCCTCCTGGTCTGTCAGCAACTTTAGCAGCTACATCTCTAAACAATTCGGCAACAGCATCTTTTTGTCTTAGTCGAGCCATCACAATACGTCTGTTATGTGTTGTATCTTCTTTAGACTTTGTAATCATTGGCTCTACAAATTGTTTTAAAGCCTTCGCTTTAGCAACTGTTGTATTAATACGTTTATGTTCAATTAAAGAACATGCCATATTTGCCAACATTGATTTTCTGTGCGCAGTTTGTCTGCCTAAGTGATTTATTTTTTTTCCGTGTCTCATGACATTTGTTTTATCATCTTGCTACCAAACTCGACTTGCGAGGAGCAAAATATGATTAATTAATCTTTATCTAATTTATATTTACTTAAATCCATTCCGAAATTTAACCCCTTAACATTTACAAGCTCTTCAAGCTCAGTTAAAGACTTTTTACCAAAATTTCTGAATTTCATTAAATCATTTTTGTTGAATGATACTAAGTCTCCCAAAGTATCTACTTCAGCAGCTTTTAAACAATTAAGTGCACGAACCGATAAATCCATATCGATTAACTTAGTTTTAAGTAATTGACGCATATGAAGAGATTCTTCATCATAAGTTTCAGTTTGTGCAATTTCATCAGCTTCTAATGTTATACGCTCATCAGAGAATAACATGAAGTGGTGAATTAATGTTTTTGCAGCTTCAGTCAAAGCGTCTTGTGGAGTAATAGAACCATCGGTGATAATTTCGAAAACTAGCTTTTCGTAATCAGTTTTTTGTTCAACACGATAGTTTTCAATACTATACTTTACGTTTTTTATTGGTGTATAAATTGAATCTGTAAAGATTGTACCAATTGGTGCAGCAGCTTTTTTATTTTCTTCTGCAGGTACATAACCTCTACCTTTTTCGATTGTAATTTCCATATTTAAATTTACCTTAGGATCTAAATTACAGATAACTAACTCTGTATTTAATACTTGAAATCCTGAGATGAATTTTTGAAAGTCGCCAGCTGTAATACGCTCTTGACCAGAAATTGAAATAGAAATTGATTCGTTATCAATATCTTCAATTTGTCTTTTAAAACGAATTTGTTTTAAGTTTAAGATGATTTCTGTTACATCTTCAACCACACCAGAAATTGCTGAAAATTCATGATCAACACCTTCTATTCTAACCGATGTGATAGCAAATCCTTCTAAAGAAGAAAGTAAAACTCTTCTTAATGCATTACCTACTGTTAAACCATAACCAGGTTCCAAAGGTCTGAATTCGAATTTACCTTCGAAATCAGTAGAATCAATCATGATTACTTTGTCTGGTTTTTGAAAATTAAATACTGCCATTTTTTTCTTCGTTTTAATTGTTATTTGATTGCGCGGTTTAAAAGTTTGAAGAAATACTTATAAACCCTTTGGCCAAATACCAATATTATTAATTTATTATTTAGAATATAATTCGACTATGAATTGTTCATTTATGTTTTCTGGAATCTGAATTCTTGCAGGAATAGAAACATAAGTTCCTTGCTTCGTATCATCATTCCAAGTAATCCACTCATAAACATGACTTGAATTTGATAATGATCTATCAATTGCTTCAAGTGATTTTGATTTTTCTCTTACAGCTACAACATCTCCTGCTTTTAAAGAATATGAAGGAATATTTACTAATTCCCCATTTACAGTAATGTGTCTGTGAGATACTAATTGTCTTGCTGCACTTCTTGTAGGAGCAATTCCCATTCTGAAAACTACATTGTCTAATCTAGACTCACAAAGTTGTAATAAAACTTCACCTGTAATTCCTTGAGCAGCTCTTGCGCTTTTAAATAAGTTTCTGAATTGACGCTCTAATATACCGTATGTATATTTTGCTTTTTGCTTTTCCATTAATTGGATTGCATATTCAGATTTTTTTCCACGACGTCTTGCGTTTCCGTGTTGACCAGGAGGATAATTTCTTTTTTCGAAAGATTTATCATCTCCAAAAATAGCTTCGCCAAATTTACGTGCTATTTTAGTTTTAGGACCAGTATATCTTGCCATTTTAAATTGTGTTTTAAGAGTGATTATGAATTAAGGTCTTAATCTTATCCTTCGATAATCGTTGATCTCTTGTTGATACTTGTTAATTATTTTTTCAGTTTGCAAATTTACATATAAAAAACTAATATCAAATGAATTACAATTGATATTAATTTGTCTAAATATGAAACTTATACTCTTCTACGTTTTGGAGGACGACATCCATTATGTGGTAGTGGAGTAACATCGATAATTTCAGTTACTTCAATTCCTGCATTATGAATAGAACGAATAGCAGATTCTCTACCATTTCCTGGTCCTTTCACATAAACCTTTACTTTCTTTAAACCTGCTTCAGTTGCCACAGCAGCAGCATCTTCAGCAGCTAATTGAGCAGCATAAGGCGTGTTTTTCTTAGAACCTCTAAATCCCATTTTACCAGCAGAAGACCAAGAAATTACGTCTCCTTTTTTGTTGGTAAGTGAAATAATGATGTTGTTAAAAGAAGCAGTAACGTGTGCTTCTCCAACAGCGTCTACAATAACTTTACGTTTTTTTGTGCTTGTTTTTGCCATATTTTCTAGTGCTTAGTATTAGTTGATAGTCGCTAGAATCCTAAACCATTATAATTTCAAACAGATTCTTTCCAACGTCTAAAGACTAAAGACTAAATATTTCTAATTATTACTTAGTTGCCTTTTTCTTATTAGCAACCGTTTTTCTTCTACCTTTTCTAGTTCTAGAGTTGTTTTTAGTACGTTGTCCTCTTAATGGAAGTCCAGATCTATGACGAATTCCTCTGTAACATCCAATATCCATTAATCGCTTAATGTTTAATTGTGTTTCAGAACGTAATTCACCTTCGATTGTGAATGCTCCAACAGCTTCACGTATTCCGCTAATTTGGTCATCAGTCCAATCTTGAACTTTTGTACTTTCATCAACTTTAGCTTCAGCTAAAATTTCTTTTGCTCTACTTCTACCTACTCCATAGATATAAGTTAAAGAGATTACTCCTCTTTTGTTTTTTGGTATGTCTACACCTGCAATTCTTGCCATAATTACCCTTGTCTTTGTTTAAATCTAGGATTCTTTTTGTTTATCACGTAAAGTCTACCTTTTCTACGCACGATTTTACAATCTGCACTTCTTTTTTTAACGGATGCTCTTACTTTCATCGTATTAGTATCTATAAGTTATTCGAGCCTTCGTTAAATCGTAAGGACTCATTTCTAATTTTACTTTATCTCCTGGTAATAATTTAATATAATGCATACGCATTTTTCCGGAGATGTGTGCTGTCACAATGTGACCATTTTCTAATTCAACACGAAACATCGCATTTGATAATGCTTCTATTATTGTTCCGTCTTGTTCTATTGCTGCTTGTTTTGCCATAGTATATATTAAGCTAGTGCTTTTCTATTTTTACCTGTCTTCATCAAACCATCATAGTGCCTATTTAACAAATAAGAATTTATTTGCTGCATAGTGTCAATCGCAACTCCAACCATAATTAATAATGATGTTCCTCCGAAAAACAATGCCCATCCTTGTTGTACGCCCATAAGCTTAACAATAAACGCTGGGAACACAGCAATAAGTGCTAAAAATATAGAACCTGGTAAGGTAATTTGAGACATTATTTTATCTAAATATTCAGATGTTTCAGAACCTGGACGAATACCAGGAATAAAACCACCACTACGTTTTAAGTCGTCTGCCATTTTGTTTGTAGGTACTGTTATTGCCGTATAGAAGTATGTAAATACTATAATTAATAAAGCAAAGGTTACGTTATACCAAAATCCAAAAATATCAGAATAATTTGTTTGCATCCATGCTCCAGCGGCTGTTTCCTTTAAGAAAGAAGACCCACCAATTAAACTTGGTACAAACATAATTGCTTGTGCAAATATAATAGGCATAACTCCAGAAGCATTAAGCTTTAATGGAATATATTGTCTTGAACCTGCCATAGCACTTTTTTCATAACTACCAGTTGCAGTTCTTCTAGCATATTGTACGGCTATTTTTCTAACACCCATAACTAACATAATAGAAGCTAAAATAATCACAAACCATATTACCAATTCAAAAAGAATCAACATCACATTATTACCTTCTAATCTTGTTGCCGAATTTTGCAAAAACGCTTGAGGTAAAGTAGCAATAATTCCTACCATAATTAATAGTGAAATACCATTTCCTATACCTTTATCAGTAATTTTTTCTCCTAACCACATCGCGAAGATACAGCCTGTAACTAATATAGTAACCGAAGAGAAATAAAATAAAGGTCCTGTTCCTAATAAAAATGCGCTTTGAGGAATCCCTAAAGCTGGTAAACTTGCCAAATAACCTGGTGCTTGCAATAAACAAATAGCAATTGTTAACCAACGTGTTATTTGATTAATTTTCTTTTGCCCACTTGCTCCTTCTTTTTGAAGTTTTTGCAAATACGGAATAGCAATACCCATCAATTGTACAACAATAGAAGCAGAAATGTATGGCATTATACCAAGTGCAAAAACAGAAGCATTAGCAAATGCTCCACCAGTAAAGGCATTAAGTAAACCTAATAAACCTCCATCAGTACTATCAGCTAAACCTCCTAATTGAGCAGCATCAATACCTGGCAAAACTACTTGTGCACCAAAACGATAAACTAATAACAAACCTAGTGTAACTATGATTCTGTTTCTTAGTTCTTCTATTTTCCAAACATTTTTTAACGATTCTATAAATTTCATACTTATAATACGTCTTATAAAGTTACAGCTTCTCCTCCAGCAGCTTCAATAGCAGCTTTTGCTGAAGCAGTAAACTTATGAGCAGATACTTTTAATTTTGCTTTTAATTCACCACGTCCCATAATTTTAACTAGATCATTTTTACCAGCTAAACGGTTTGTGAATAAAGTTTCAAAATCTACTGTATCTTTTATTTTCTTGTCATCAACCAATTGTTGTAAAGTATCTAAATTGATACCTTGATACTCAATACGGTTGATATTTGTAAAACCAAATTTAGGAACACGTCTTTGAAGAGGCATTTGACCACCCTCAAATCCTAATTTCTTAGAATAACCAGAACGAGATTTAGCTCCTTTGTGACCACGCGTAGCGGTACCACCTTTACCAGAACCTTGTCCACGACCTATTCTTTTTCCTTGATTTTTTACTGAACCTTCTGCAGGTTTTAAATTACTTAAATCCATTTTCAGTTTTATATTATTTTGTTTCTTCAACAGAAACTAAATGTGAAACTTTAGCAACCATACCAAGTATATTTGGTGTAGCTTCATGCTCTTTTACTTGACCAATCTTTTTAAGACCAAGAGCTTCTAAAGTTCTTTTTTGTCTTAGTGTACGATTGATTGCGCTTTTAACTTTTTTTACTTTAATCTTTGCCATCTCTGTCTTTTATTAAGCGTTAAAAACTTGTTGAAGCGAAATACCTCTATCTTTTGCAATAGTATTAGCATCTCTCAATTGTAATAATGCATCAAAAGTTGCTTTTACAACATTATGAGGATTTGATGATCCTTGAGATTTTGATAATACATCGTGTACACCAACTGCCTCAAGCACTGTTCTTACAGCCCCACCAGCAATTACACCTGTACCAGGAGCAGCAGGAATAATATTTACTCTAGCTCCACCAAATTTTCCTTTTTGTTCGTGCGGTAAAGTTCCTTTTATTATTGGAATTCGAACTAAGTTTTTCTTAGCATCTTCAACGGCTTTTGCTATCGCACTAGCTACGTCTTTAGATTTTCCTAAACCCTGTCCTACAACACCAGCTTCATCACCAACCACAACGATTGCTGAAAAACCAAATGCTCTACCACCTTTAGTTACTTTGGTAACTCTTTGTACACCAACTAAACGATCTTTAAGATCTAATCCACCTGGTTTTACCAATTCTGCACTTTTATATTTTTTAAACATAATTTCTTAGAATTTAAGTCCTGCTTCTCTTGCGCCTTCAGCTAATGATTTTACTCTTCCGTGATATAAATATCCGCCTCTATCAAAAGCAATGGTTTCGACACCTGCTTTTAAAGCTTTTTCAGCAAGTGATTTACCTACCAATTTAGCGGCTTCTGATTTAGTTGCTTTCGCAGTACTAATATCTTTATCTCTTGAAGATGCTGCACTGATAGTTTTACCAGTTACATCATCAACTATTTGAGCATAAATTTCTTTATTACTTCTATAAACAGCTAATCTAGGTCTTGCTTCCGTTCCAGAAACAACCTTTCGGATTCTGTTTTTTATTCTTAGTCTTCTTTCGTTCTTTGTTAATGCCATAACCTAATTATTAAGCTGATTTACCTGCTTTTCTTCTTAATACCTCACCAACAAACTTAATTCCTTTTCCTTTATAAGGTTCTGGTCTTCTAAAACCACGAATTTTTGCTGCTACCTGACCAACAAGTTGTTTATCAAATGATGTTAATTTTACGATTGGATTTTTTCCTTTTTCAGAAATTGTTTCCACTTTTACTTCCGGAGCAACATCTAAAACAATATTATGAGAAAATCCTAAAGCTAAATCTAATTTTTGCCCTTGGTTTGATGCTCTATATCCTACACCTACCAATTCTAATTGTTTAGTCCATCCTTTAGCTACACCTTCAATCATATTATGCATTAAAGATCTATATAAACCGTGTTTAGCTTTTTGATCTTTAGTATCTGAAGAACGCGTAACCCAAACGCTACCATCTTCAACTTTAATTTCTATAGAATCGTAATTTTGTGTTAACTCTCCTAATTTTCCTTTTACAGTAACAACGTTATCTTTAACGTCAACTGTTACACCTTCTGGAATGGCTACTGGATTATTTCCTATTCTTGACATTTCTTTCTGGCTTTAAATTAGTAAACGTAACATAAAACTTCTCCACCTACGTTATCTCTTTTAGCTTGTTTGCCTGTCATAACTCCGTGAGAAGTTGAAACGATAGCAATACCAAGGCCATTAAGAATTCTAGGTAATTCATTAGATCCAGCATACAAACGTAATCCTGGTTTACTAATTCTTTGAAGTTTTTTAATTACTGGTTCTTTTGTTTCTTTGTTGTACTTAAGGGCAATCTTGATTGTTCCTTGTACTGAAGAGTCATCAAACTTGTAACTTAAAATATATCCTTGTTCGAATAATATTTTAGTGATGTCTTTTTTAAGATTAGATGCAGGTATCTCAACCACTCTGTGATTAGCACGAACTGCATTTCTAATTCTTGTCAAATAATCCGCAATTGGATCTGAGTACATAATGAATTGATTTTGTGGTCTTGGTTTTCGAATTATTTCGAACCTTAAACCCGATTATTTAAATAATATTACCAACTAGCTTTTCTTACACCAGGAATAAGACCTTGATTGGCCATTTCCCTGAATGTTACACGAGAAATTCCAAACGTACGCATGTACCCTTTTGGTCTTCCTGTTAATTTACATCTATTATGCTGACGAATAGGAGATGCGTTTTTTGGTAACTTTTGTAATGCTTCATAATCTCCAGCTTCTTTTAAAGCTTTACGTTTTTCAGCATATTTCGCTACTGTTTTAGCTCTTTTTACCTCACGGGCTTTCATTGATTCTTTAGCCATATCTTAGTTCTTTTGAAAAGGTAATCCTAATTCGGTTAATAATGATTTTGCTTCTTTATCAGTATCTGCGGTAGTAACAAATGTAATGTCCATACCAGAAATTTTATTAACTTTATCAATATTAATTTCTGGGAATATAATTTGTTCAGTAACTCCTAAATTGTAGTTACCACGTCCGTCAAATCCTGTTGCTTTAATTCCGTTAAAATCTCTAACACGTGGAAGTGCTGAAGTCACTAAACGGTCTAAAAATTCATACATTTTTTCACCACGTAAAGTTACTTTGGCGCCAATTGGCATACCTTTACGTAATTTAAATGATGCAACATCCTTTTTAGATAATGTAGCTATAGCTTTTTGTCCAGTTATAGTAGCTAACTCCTCAACTGCATAGTCAATAAGTTTTTTATCTGCTACTGCCGCACCAACACCTTTAGATACTACTATCTTAGTAAGTTTTGGTACTTGCATTACATTTTTATAACCAAATTCGTCTGTAAGAGCCGCAATTACTCTGCTTTTATACTCTTCTTTAAGTCTAGGTGAATATGCCATAACTATATTACTTCATTAGATTTTGTTGAAAATCTTACTTTTTTATCGCCTTCTACTCTATAACCAATTCTTGTTGTTTCTCCTTTTGAAGTTAACAACGATAAATTAGATATATGAATAGCAGCTTCTTTTTCTACGATTCCACCTTGAGGATTTTGTGCACTTGGTTTAGTATGTTTCTTAACCATGTTTACACCCTCAACAATCGCTTTGTTCTTTTCTATAAATACCTTTTGTACTTTACCTTCAGATCCTTTATGATCTCCAGCAATTACTTTTACAGTATCTCCAGTTTTTATTTTAAGCTTTGTCATCTTACATTAATGTATTAAAGCACCTCTGGTGCTAATGATACAATTTTCATGAATTGTTTATCACGAAGTTCTCTAGCAACAGGACCAAATACACGCGTACCTCTCATCTCACCGGTTGGGTTTAATAAAACACAAGCATTATCATCAAATCTTATATAAGATCCGTCTGGTCTTCTTACTTCTTTTTTAGTACGAACAACAACTGCAGTTGAAACCGCTCCTTTTTTAATGTTTCCATTAGGAGTTGCGTCTTTTACAGAAACAACAATTTTGTCTCCTACAGAAGCGTATCTTCTTTTAGTACCACCTAAAACACGGATAGTTAAAACTTCCTTTGCTCCAGTGTTGTCTGCTACCTTTAATCTTGATTCTTGCTGTACCATAATTATTTAGCTCTTTCTAGTATTTCAACTAATCTCCAACATTTAGATTTAGATAAAGGTCTTGTTTCCATGATCTTTACTTTATCACCAATGTTACAATCGTTTGTTTCGTCGTGTGCAACGTATTTTTTCGTTTTCAACACGAACTTTCCATACATAGGGTGTTTTACTTTTTTAACTTCAGCAACCACAATTGATTTCTGCATTTTGTTACTTGTAACTACTCCTATACGTTCTTTTCTTAAATTTCTTGTTTCCATCTTTCAGCAGAATTATTGTAATTCTCTTTTAGTTAATTCAGTCGCAATTCTTGCTACGGTACGTCTTAAACCACGCAGTTGAATTGGATTTTCTAAAGGAGATATTGCATGAGCCAATTTTAGGTCTGAATAACTCTTTTTTGTTTCACCAAGTTTCTCTTGTAACTCAGTTACAGATAATTCTTTAATTTCTGATTGTTTCATAATATCAAATAAATTATGCTTCGTAATCTCTAGCGATTAAAAACTTAGTTTTTACTGGTAGTTTTTGTGCTGCTAAACGCAATGCTTCTTGAGCAACGTCCAATGGCACACCACCAACTTCAAATAAAATTCTCCCTGGTTTAACAACGGCTACCCAATATTCAACAGCACCTTTACCTTTACCCATACGTACTTCAAGAGGCTTTTTTGTGATTGGCTTATCTGGAAATATTTTAATCCAAAGTTGCCCTTCTCTTTTCATGTAACGTGTAGCGGCAATACGAGCTGCTTCAATTTGACGCGATGTTAAAAAATTTGAGTCTAATGCTTTTATTCCAAAAGTTCCACTTGAAAGTTGGTTTCCTCTTTGAGAAATCCCTTTCATGCGACCTTTCTGTTGTTTACGAAATTTTGTTCTTTTAGGCTGTAACATTTTTTCTTTACTTTATAAAAAATTACTTTCTACGACGCGGTTTGTTATCTCTGTTTCCGCCACGTCCTCCGGCTCCACCTTTTCCTTGCTTTTTGGACAATCCAACAAGCGGAGAAAGTTCTCTTTTACCATATACTTCTCCTTTCATGATCCATACTTTAACACCCAATCTACCGTAAGTAGTGTGCGCCTCAACTAAAGCATAATCAATATCGGCTCTAAAGGTTGATAAAGGAATACGTCCTTCTTTGTAATGTTCAGATCGTGCCATTTCAGCACCATTTAAACGTCCACTAATTTGAATTTTTATTCCTTCAGCATTCATACGCATTGTAGCAGCAATAGCCATCTTTATTGCACGTCTGTATGAAATTCTGTTTTCAATTTGACGAGCGATGCTTGATCCTACTAAAAATGCATCAAGTTCAGGTCTTTTAATTTCAAAAATATTAATCTGAACTTCTTTACCAGTAATTTTCTTAAGTTCTTCTTTTAACTTGTCTACCTCTTGACCGCCTTTACCAATAATGATACCTGGACGAGCCGTTGTGATAGTAACGGTTACAAGTTTTAAAGTTCTTTCGATTATTACTCTACTAACACTAGCTTTAGATAAACGCGCGTGAACGTATTTTCTAATTTTATCGTCTTCGGCAAGCTTATCTCCATAATCATTACCTCCGTACCAGTTAGATTCCCATCCTCTGATAATACCTAAGCGATTTCCGATTGGATTTGTTTTTTGTCCCATACTTCTATCTTAGCTTTGTGTGTTATTGTTAGCTCCCACCACTAATGTAACATGGTTTGAACGTTTTCTTATTCTGTGTGCACGACCTTGAGGAGCTGGACGTAATCTTTTTAACATAGATCCGCTATCAACTTTTATCTCTTTAACTATTAACTCAGCCTCTTCAATATTAGCTTCTTCATTTTTAGATTGCCAGTTTGCAATTGCAGACAATAACAATTTCTCTAAACGTCCAGACGCCTCTTTAGAATTGAATTTTAATATATTAAGTGCATTCTCTACTTTTTCGCCTCTTACTAAATCGGCTACTAAACGCATTTTTCTTGGTGATGTAGGACAGTTATTAAGTTTAGCAAAAGCAACATGTTTTTTTGCTTCCTTAATAGCGTCTGCCATTTGTTTTTTACGACTTCCCATAGCTTACTACTTTTTACCTTTATTTTTAGCACCTGCATGCCCACGGAATGAACGTGTTGGTGAAAACTCTCCTAACTTATGACCTACCATATTTTCTGTAACATATACTGGTACAAATTGACGGCCATTATGAACTGCTATTGTTTGCCCAACAAAATCTGGAGTAATCATACTTGCTCTTGACCAAGTTTTGATTACTGTTTTTTTGTTGTTTTCAACATTTACAGCTACTTTTTTCTCTAATTTATAATGAACGTAAGGTCCTTTTTTTAATGATCTTGCCATGTCTTATTTCTTTCTACGTTCTACAATATATTTATTACTTGCTTTTGATTTAGAACGGGTTCTATATCCTTTAGCAGGAATACCGTTTCTAGAACGTGGGTGTCCACCAGAAGATTTACCTTCACCACCACCCATTGGGTGATCAACAGGATTCATTACTACTGGTCTCGTACGTGGTCTTCTTCCTAACCATCTTGTTCTACCTGCTTTACCACCAACTAATAATTGATGATCAGAGTTAGATACAACACCTATAGTAGCCATACAGTTTACAAGAATTAATCTTGTTTCACCTGAAGGTAATTTTACTGTTGCAAACTTACCATCTCTTGCCATTAACTGAGCAAATGCACCAGCACTACGAGCCATAATAGCTCCTTGACCTGGACGCAACTCTACACAAGAAATAATAGTTCCTAATGGAATTTCACTTAAAGGCATTGAGTTTCCAATTTCTGGAGCAACACCTTCTAATCCAGACACTACATTTTGTCCAACTTTTAATCCGTTTTGAGCAATAATGTATCTTTTTTCACCATCTTGATAATTCAATAATGCGATAAAAGCTGTTCTGTTTGGATCGTATTCAATTGACTTAACTTCAGCTGGAATTCCAGTTTTGTTTCGTTTAAAATCGATTATACGATACTTTTTCTTATGACCTCCACCTATATAGCGCATGGTCATTTTTCCTTGACTGTTTCTACCACCAGACCTTTTGTTCGGAACGAGTAAACTCTTTTCCGGCTTATCAGTAGTAATGGCGTCATAACCATTTACTACTCTAAATCGCTGTCCTGGTGTGATTGGTTTTAATTTTCTTACTGACATTTGTCTTTAATTACATGTTACTGTATAAATCAATCATTTCACCTTCCGCCAGTTGTACAATTGCCTTTTTAACAGCATTTGTTTTACCATGTTGAATACCAGTTTTTGTATGCTTGGTACTTCGATCTGGACGGACATTTATAGTACGAACTTTATCAACAGAAACACCATAAGCAGCTTCCACCGCTTTTTTGATTTCTACCTTGTTCGCCTTAGTATTCACTGCGAAAGTATAGCAGTTTCTTAACTCGCTATTAGCTGTCGCTTTTTCTGTGATTATAGGTTTAATTAAGATATTCATTGTTTCTATTTACTTAAAGTTGTTTCAATTCCTGCTAACGCTCCTTCTAATAATACTACTTGATTTGCATTCAAAATCTTGTAAGTACTTAATTCTGAAGAAGTTATAACTTCTGAGCGTTTTAAATTACGCGATGACAAATATACGTTATTATTTGACCCACCCAACACAAAGAGTGTTTTTTTGTTTTCAAGCTGTAAAGCCTTTAAAACTGCAGTGAAATTTTTAGTCTTCACCGAGTCAAAATTAAAGTCTTCTAAAACTGTAATAGACTTCTCTCCTGCTTTGATACTCAAGGCAGATTTACGTGCTAAACGCTTTAAGTTTTTATTAAGTTTGAAACTGTAATTTCTTGGTCGTGGACCGAACATACGACCACCACCTTTAAAAATACCAGACTTAATACTTCCTGCTCTCGCAGTACCTGTTCCTTTTTGCTTTTTAATCTTACGTGTACTTCCAGAAATCTCAGCTCTTTCTTTCGATTTGTGAGTTCCCTGTCTTTGGTTTGCTAAATATTGTTTAACATCCAAGTATACAGCGTGATTATTAGGCTCTATAGCAAACACATCTTTAGAAAGGTCTGCCTTTCTACCTGTGTCTTTTCCGTTTATATCTAAAACTGCTATTTTCATTATTTTCTAATAATTACATAAGCGTTTTTATGTCCAGGCACACACCCTTTCACTACAAGTAGATTCTTATCTGCTACTACTTTTAAAACTCTTAAATTTTGAACTTTAACTGTTTCTCCACCCATTCTACCGGCCATTTTCATTCCTTTGAAAACTCTTGCAGGGTACGATGCAGCTCCAATAGATCCTGGCGCTCTTAAACGGTTATGCTGACCGTGAGTAGCTTGACCTACACCACCGAAACCATGACGTTTTACAACACCTTGAAACCCTTTACCTTTAGATGTTCCTGCTACATCAACAAACTCACCTTCCGTGAAATGTTCAACAGTGATTGCATCTCCTAATTTGTACTCCTCATCAAAACCTTTAAATTCAACGATTTTGCGTTTTACAGAAGTTCCTGCTTTTTTAACATGACCTTGGTCAGCTTTAGTAGCACTTTTTTCTGTCGCGTCATCGAAACCTAATTGAACAGCTTTATAGCCGTCCACTTCATCGGTTCTGACTTGGGTAACGATACATGGTCCAGCTT
>NZ_JABDMV010000086.1 GCF_013001275.1 Flaviramulus sp. | reverse complement strand
GAGAATGAACGAATCAAACAAGAACAATTAGCGGAACAAAAAAGACTCGACTCTATCGCTAAGGTTGAGAAAGAAAAACGATTACTAGCGCTCGAGAATGAACGAATCAAACAAGAGCAATTAGCGAAACAAAAAAGACTCGATTCTATTGCTAAGGTTGAGGAAGAAAAACAACTACTCGCACTTGAGAATGAAAGAATCAAACAAGAGCAGTTAGCGGAACAAAAAAGACTTGATTCTATCGCTAAGGTTGAGGAAGAAAAACGATTACAAGCACTTGAGAATGAACGAATCAAACAAGAGCAGTTAGATGAAGAAAAAAGACTCGACTCTATCGCTGAGGTTGAGAAAGAAAAACGATTAATCGCACTTGAGAATGAACGCATCAAACAAGAACAATTAGCGGAACAAAAAAGACTCGACTCTATCGCTAAGGTTGAGGAAGAAAAACAACTACTCGCACTTGAGAATGAAAGAATCAAACAAGAGCAGTTAGCGGAACAAAAAAGACTCGACTCTATTGCTAAGGTTGAGGAAGAAAAACGATTACTAGCGCTCAAAAATGAACGAATCAAACAAGAACAATTAGCGGAACAAAAAAGACTCGACTTTATTGCTAAGGTTGAGAAAGAAAAACGATTACTAGCGCTTGAGAATGAACGAATCAAACAAGAGCAATTAGCGGAACAAAAAAGACTCGACTCTATTGCTAAGGTTGAGAAAGAAAAACGATTACTAGCGCTTGAGAATGAACGCATCAAACAAGAACAATTAGCCGAACAAAAAAGACTCGACTCCATTGCTAAGGTTGAGGAAGAAAAACGATTACTAGCGCTCAAGAATGAACGAATCAAACAAGAACAGTCAGCTGAGCAGAAAAGGCTTGACTCTATTATAGCTGCTATAGCGGTTGAACAAAAACGCTTAGAAAAAATTAAAAATGAACGCATTAAGCAGGAGCAGTTAAAAAATCTTAAAAGAATTGATTCTTTTGCACAAATTAATGAAGTTCAAAAAGAGAAGACTATATTAGAACAAATGGAGTTTAGAAATACTTGTCATTATTCAATCAATGATTATGATAAATATTACGATGAAAAAACAATTAGAACCGAACCATACAAGGTCAGTGAAAAATTGACGGTGGAATTGTATCGTCGTGGTAGAAGTCTAAATGTGTTTTTTAATCTATCTGAAGATTTAGGTTGCGCAAGTTATCTGTCAAATAATCGATCTACAGTAAAAGTTGAACTTGAAAACAATATCGTGATTACCTTTTACCATACTTGGGACATTGAATGTGGAGAATTTAATTTTAAAGCGAAATTATCGAGTTCGCAAATAATAAAATTAAAAAAATCACCAATACAATCAATTCGCTTTAGGGGAACACAGGGATCATATAATTCTGCAATTATAGAATATAAAGAGTTTTTTATGGACAAATTGAAGTGCTTAGAATAGTAATTCTAAAATCGTCTATCGGGACTAAATGGAGTTATATTTAAACTTGGTTTTTTGTTTGATATCGTTTCTGCTACCAATTTCCCAGTTGCGGGACCCAAGCTCCACCCCATCATTGCATGGCCTGTTGCAATGGTTAGGTTTGAGCATTTGGAAGATTTTCCAATATAAGGCAAACCATCAGGTGATATAGGGCGCAATCCACATTGTGCATTTTCCTTTTCATCTACGGTGATTCCTATATCAGAATAATAATTTTCAGCTGCATTAGCAATTGCATTACATCTTTTAGGGTTAATATCATGATTAATATCTGCAATTTCCATAGTGCCAGAAAACCTTGTAAAACCATCCATAGGAGTTACTGCAACTTTTGCTTCACAAAGAATAGCTGGGATAGTAATATTAGTTTTTCTTTCTACATTTATTCGATATCCTTTCCCAGCTTGTAAAGGAATTTTAATTCTCAGTTTTTTAGATATTATTGAGCTCCAACTACCTGCGGCTAAAACAAACTCATCTGCAAGTATACTTCGTTTCTTTGTTATAATTTCTGTGATTTTTCCGTTAGAAGTATTTAAATCTAAAACTTTTTCGTTTTTATAAAAAATAACACCATTTGTTTGTAAATAATGAAACATGTCTTTCATAAAATCATTTGGTGTCATATGCGCATCACAATCATAAAAAACAGCACCTTTAATATTTAATTTAGCTTTTGGTTCTATTTCTTGAACTTCCCTTGCCGATAAATTTTTCACACCTAAACCTTCTCGTATACCCCTTTTTCCAATTTCCCATTCTTCTTCACCTACTTTATAAGATTTATAGCACATTAGCAGACCTTTACGTTCATAATGAAAATTAAATTCGTCTGATTTTTTTAAATCTTCATATAGTTCTCTAGAAAATAAATTAAAATTTTTTATTGCTGAAATAGATTGATCAACTTTTGCCTTGGTAGCCGATTTTTTAAAAGCTAAACTCCATTTTAAAAAATCAATATCTAATCTCGGTTTTACATAAAAAGGACTTGCAGAATTAAACATCCATTTTATACCTTGAGAAATAATACCTGGAGACGCCATAGAAATAAAATGGCTCGGTGAAATAAACCCGGCATTAACATACGATGCACCGCTATCCATATTCGACTGATCTATAACAGTCACTTGGAAACCATCTTTTATAAGATAATAAGCAGAACATAACCCAATAATTCCTCCGCCTATAATTACAACACTTTTACCCATATTAAATTACTTGAAACCCGTGTGCATAAGGATCGTCTTCATCATCAATTACAATAGTATTATATCCATATATTTTAGCCCAACCTTGAATACTCGGAATAATTGCTAGTTTTCCATCTAAATAAGTTTCTTCCTCAACTCGACCAATAAATTTTGAACCAATAAAACTTTCATGAATAAAGTCTTTACCAATTTTTAATTTCCCTTTTGCATATAACTGAGCCATTCTAGCAGAGGTTCCGGTACCACAAGGTGAACGATCTATTGCTTTATCACCATAAAAAACAGCATTTCTTCCTGAAGATGTTGGGTCTATTGGAATGCCTGACCATAATACATGAGATACATCTCTAATGGTTTCATTTTCTGGATGAATGAACATATCTGGGTAACTTTCATTAATCCTAGCTCGAACAATCTGTGAATATTGAACAATTTTGCTGGCAGTAAAATCTTGTATTCCAGAAAAATTATTTTGTGGATCAATAATCGCATAATAATTTCCACCATACGCCACATCGAAAATAATTTCTCCAAGTTCCGGACAATTAATGGTAAAGCCTTCAGCAGCTAAATAACTTTTAACATTAGTTAATTTAACCCAATCTATTTTTTCGTTTGTTTGTTGGTACTCAATATTAACTAACCCTGCGGGTGTTTCCATTTTAATTTTTCCCGGAGTTTTTGGTGTAATTAAACCTTCTTCAATGGCTATTGTTACTGTTCCAATAGTTCCATGACCGCACATGGGTAAACAACCAGAAGTTTCTATAAATAACACTGAAAAATCATTTTCTGGATTTATGGCCGGGTAAATTATTGAACCACTCATCATGTCATGCCCGCGTGGTTCAAACATCAATCCTTTTCGAATCCAGTCATATTCTTTTAAGAAATGTTGCCGCTTTTCGCTCATAGAATTTCCAAATAATTGTGGCTTCCCTTTTGTAATTACTCTTACAGGGTTACCGCAAGTGTGGGCATCAATACACGAAAATACATTTCGAGCCATTATTTAATAATTTCCGAGGTTAATTGACCATTAACATTTCTTAGAATACTTAATGGGTTCTCATTTTTTAATGCATCTGGCAATAAATCATTTGGCCAATCTTGATAACTAACTGGTCTTACAAAACGTTTTATAGAATCTACTCCAACGGCTGTAAATCTGCTATCGGTTGAGGCAGGATAAGGCCCACCATGAACCATTGACGGGCAAACTTCTACACCAGTTGGTACGCCGTTAAAAATAATGCGTCCTACTCTATTTTGAAGCGCATTTACTATTTCTGAGTAATTTTGAATTTCATTATCATCAGAAATTATTGTTCCTGTAAGTTGTCCTTCTAAATTCAAAATAATTTCTTGTAATTGATTTTCATTTTCGCATCGCACAACCAATGAAAACGGTCCAAAAACCTCTTGATGTAATGTTGGGTTATCTAAAAATATATTTCCTGAAACCGCCGTAACAGCTTGTCTTGCATAGTTAATTTTTACCTCAGTTTTATAATCTGCTAAAACCTTTAGTCCGTTTTGAGAGATAATATAAGCCTTATTTTTTTCATAAGCTTCAACTAAATTAGGATGCAACATACATGAAGGTTCTATTTGTACAATTTCTTTTGATAAAGCATTTACAAAGTTTGTTAAACCTTCTGATTTTATTCCTAAAATTAAGCCTGGATTCGTGCAAAATTGTCCTGTACCCAAAGTAATAGATTTAGCATAGGTTTTTGCAATATCTGCTGCTCGACTTTTTAAAGCTTTTGGGAAAATTACAACTGGATTTACGCTTCCCATTTCTGCAAAAACTGGAATTGGTTCTTGTCGTTTTGCTGCTAAATCATACAAAGCCCTTCCGCCTTTAATACTTCCTGTAAAACCAACTGCCTTTACATTTCGGTTTTGGACAAGTATTTGGCCAACTTCAATACCATTACTATTTAAATTTGAAAATACGCCATTTGGCATGTCTGAATTTATTGCCGCTTTTATTATTGCCGATGCCACTAAATAGCCTGTTCCGGCATGCATAGGATGTGATTTTACAATAACAGGGCAGCCAGCTGCTAATGCTGCTGCCGTATCACCTCCGGCAGTTGAATAAGCTAATGGAAAATTGGACGCTCCAAAAACCACAACTGTACCTATTGCAACATTCATTTTTCTCAAATCTACTTTTGGTAAGGGGTCTCTTTTCGGTTGCGCCGTATCTATAGAAGCTTCAACCCAATTACCAGCCTTTACATGATTTGCAAACGTGCGTAATTGACCTAAAGTTCTTCCTCTTTCACCCGCAGCTCTTCCCTTTGGTAATCCAGTTTCAGATGAATAAACATCTAATAATGTGTCGCCTAAAGCTTCAATCTCATCTGCAATAGCATTTAGAAACTTTGCTTTTTTGTATCCAGAAAATTTGGAATACGTTTTAAATGCTTCCGCGGCTAACGTAGCTGCTTCATTAACTTCCTCAGCAATAGCTTCAGTCATTTCCCAGTCATTTTCAATATTCAACAAAGGGTTAAATGTTTTGAACGTTTTTGTTCCTTTGGCAGATAATTGATTCCCTATATGATTTTTTCCTGTGATCATTGTTTATTTATCTTATTTAAGTGCGCTTCCAATTTTACTGGTTTGAATACCAATTTTGTAGAAACTGGATATTTTTTTAATAACTGTTTTGGTCTAACTGGTCGTTTTTCAAAACCACCTCCACAATTAGGACAAACATGATGTATTATTGATTCTACACAGTTTTTACAAAAGGTGCATTCAAAGGTACAAATCATGGCCTCTAAAGAATCAAATGGTAATGGTTTGTTACAATGTTCGCATGTTGGTCTTATATCTAGCATATTTTTTTGTGTTATTGATTGAAACAGCATCCTTTTGCTTTTTTGGAAAAGATATCGTATAAAGCCCGACCCAGAGGATGACGCCCAAATTAATTATATTAAAATACTTAAGTTTTTGTAATTAGGTAATGTTGGCCTTACTTTAAGCGCATCGGTAATTATTTTTTCTATTTTTTGGCGCTCTTCTCCTTGTAACACAAGCCTTGGAGCTCTTACATATTCTGCCCCTAAATTTGTATGAACTGCGGCGAGCTTTATATATTGCACTAATTTAGGGTGAATATCTAATTCTAACAGTGGCATAAACCATCTGTAAATTTCGATGGCCTCTTTTATTCTACCTACTTTTTGTAGCTCGTAAATAGCTACAGTTTCTGCGGGAAATGCATCAACTAAACCTGCTACCCAGCCGTCAGCTCCTATTATTAAACTTTCTAATGCTAAAGTGTCAACACCAGACATAATCGCTAATCTGTTTCCAAATCTATTTTTTATTCTTGTAATGTTTGTAGTATCGCGTGTTGATTCTTTTACTGCTTGAATATTTGGACATGCTTCAAGCAATTCCGCAAACATATCTATAGTTACTTCTATTTTATAATCTACTGGGTTATTGTAAATCATGATCGGTAATTTAGTGCTATTTGCAACAGCTTTAAAGTATTGCACAACTTCTTCATCACTTGCTTTATATCGCATGGGTGGCAACATCATTAATCCTTTTGCGCCATCTTCTTTGGCTGTTTTGGCTAATGTGATGGCGGCCTTAGTTGTTTGTTCTGCAATATTCATTAAAACCGGTACCTTTCCATCAACAAATTTTACAGTTTCTCTTGTTAAAATTCGTAATTCTTCGTTAGTTAGAGTACTCGCTTCACCTAATGTACCGCCCAATACTATACCGTGAACTCCAGCATCTAATTGTGCTTGAATATTCACTTTAAACAATTCTAAATCTAATAAATCATTTGCAGTGAATTGTGTTGTAACTGCTGGCATTACGCCTTCCCATTTTATACCCATACCCTCTGTTTTTAATAATTTAAAATTCTAAAAGTTTATTTCCTTTGTTCTTAACATTATAATTCACTTTATAAAGGTAGTAGAATGAGTTGTTTTTAAATGTAAGATGACTGCTTTTTTTAAAAGTTATAGAAACAATAGCTAAAGCTAAAATGACAATTTAAAAAAGTATTTTTAAAATTGAGAATAAAAAAAGCCTCATCTAATGAAAGATGAGGCTTAAGTACTGAAGACGGGACTTGAACCCGTACGTCCTAATGGACATTGGATTTTAAGTCCAACGTGTCTACCAATTCCACCACTTCAGCATTGGTATATTTTAAGAAAGTTTCAGAGCGAAAGACGGGATTTGAACCCGCGACCCCCACCTTGGCAAGGTGATGCTCTACCCCTGAGCTACTTTCGCAGTTTTTTATGAACGTTCAATATCGCTATTGCGGTTGCAAATTTATAATATTTCTACTAAAACCAAAGCCTTTTTCTAAAATAAATATAAATAATTTTAAGCGCGTTTTTTCTTATCTAACATCCGCTTAATTTCATTGAGTTTCATTAGTGCTTCTACCGGTGTAAGGGTATCAATATCAATATGTAATATTTCGTCTTTGATATTCTCAAGCAATGGGTCGTCTAAATTAAAAAAGCTCAATTGCATTTCGTCTTTAAGCGATTTAACTTTATCTGTAAGTTCTTCGCTGGAATGAGATTTTTCTAACTTCTTTAATATTTTATTAGCACGATTAAGAACCTGCTGGGGCATTCCTGCCATTCTTGCAACGTGTATACCAAAACTATGTTCACTACCGCCTTCAACTAGTTTTCTTAAAAAAAGTACCTTATCCTTTAATTCTTTTACTGAAACATTATAGTTTTTTATTCTATCGAACGTTTCTGTCATTTCATTTAATTCATGATAATGTGTGGCAAATAACGTTTTTGGTTTTGAAGGGTGTACATGTAAATATTCACTAATAGCCCACGCTATCGAGATTCCATCGTAGGTACTTGTACCGCGACCTATTTCATCAAGCAACACCAAACTTCTATCTGAGATATTATTTAAAATTGAAGCTGTTTCATTCATTTCAACCATAAATGTAGATTCACCCATAGAAATATTATCACTTGCTCCTACTCTTGTAAATATTTTATCAACTAACCCAATTCTTGCTTTTTTTGCAGGCACAAAACTTCCTATTTGTGCCAATAATACAATTAGCGCAGTTTGCCTTAAAATAGCTGATTTACCAGACATATTTGGCCCGGTAATCATGATGATTTGTTGTGAAATTCTATCTAAAAAAACATTATTAGCGATATAAGCTTCGCCTATAGGTAATTGTTTTTCAATTACTGGATGACGCCCATCTTTAATTTCTAAATCGAATGAGTCATCAATAATTGGATATACATAATTATTTTCTAGTGCAAGTAATGCAAAACCACATAAACAATCAATTTGCCCAATCAAATACGCATTTTGCTGTACGGGTTTTATATACTGACTTAGCCACATTACCAACTCAGAAAATAGTTGTTGCTCGATAGTTTGAATTCTATCTTCGGCACCTAAAATTTTAGCTTCGTATTCTTTTAGTTCTTCTGTGATATAGCGCTCAGCATTAACCAATGTTTGTTTACGAATCCATTCTTCAGGCACTTTATCCTTATGCGTATTACGAACTTCAATATAGTAACCAAATACATTATTGGATGCGATTTTAAGTGATGTGATGCCGGTTCGCTCACTTTCTCGCTCTAGCATTTTATCCAAATAATCTTTTCCCGATTTTGATAAACTTCGCAATTCATCCAATTCTGAAGAAAAACCAGCAGCAATGCTTTTACCTTTCAAAATATTTACTGGGGCATCTTCAATTATTGTTTCTTTTATTTTCTCACGGAGTACATTACAACTTTGTAGTTTATCTCCAATAATTTTAAGTGATTCATTATCACAATTTGATGCTAAAGATTTTATAGGCACAATAGCTTCCAATGAATTTTTTAATTGAATAACCTCTCGAGGATTTACTTTACCGGTCGCAACTTTAGAAATTAATCGTTCTAAATCTCCAATATGTTTTATATAATTTTGAATTTTTTGAAGCACGGTTTTTTCCTTACTCAAAAAACTAACAACTTCATGGCGTTGTTTTATCTTTTCAACATTCTTCAATGGCAGTGCTAACCAACGATTTAGCATCCTTCCGCCCATTGGCGAAATTGTTTTATCGATTACATTAAGTAAGGTTACCGCATTGTTGTTTGTAGAATTGTAAAGTTCTAAATTTCTAATGGTGAATTTATCCATCCACACATAATCATCCTCAGCAATTCTAGATATAGAAGTAATATGTTGTAATTTATGATGTTGTGTTTCACCTAAATAATGCAGAATAGATCCCGATGCAATAATCCCTTCATACAAATCTTCAATTCCAAAACCTTTCAAAGTCTTAGTATCAAAATGTTTAATTAAGGTTTCATAGGCATAATCTGTTTGATAAACCCAATCTTCTAGATAAAACGTATGGAAATCATCACCAAAAGTCTCATTAAAAAGTGTTCTCTTTTGTTTGGATACCAACACTTCACTTGGGTTAAAGTTTTGTAATAACTTATCAATATACTCAGCATTACCTTGAGACGTTAAAAACTCACCTGTAGAAATATCTAAAAACGAAATACCAATATACTTTTTATCAAAATATACAGAGCACAAAAAGTTATTAGATTTTGAAACTAAAACCTCATCATTTAAAGCAACTCCTGGGGTTACCAGTTCGGTTACTCCTCGTTTTACAATAGTTTTAGTTTGTTTTGGATCTTCTAGTTGGTCGCAAATAGCAACGCGTTCACCAGCTTTTACCAATTTAGGCAAATAGGTATTTAAAGAATGGTGTGGAAACCCCGCTAACTCCGTTTCACTGGCGCTACCAGCACCACGTTTAGTTAAAATAATACCTAATATCCCTGCAGCTTTTATAGCATCACTTCCAAAGGTTTCGTAAAAATCGCCCACACGAAACAACAACAACGCATCCGGATACTTTGCTTTAATAGCATTGTATTGTTTCATTAACGGTGTTACTTTTTTTGCTTTTCTAGCCAATGGGAATGTGGTTTTTAAATCTTATTTTTGTCAAAATTGTAGCATGCAATGTACCATTAATTTCATGTTTTTTGAAGTTGATTTTTTAGAAGTTATCTACAATTACAACGAGATTTCAACAATCGTTGTCATTCAGAACGAGGTGAAGAATCTTTTGAATTAAGATGCTTCAACTGGGCTCAGCATAACACAAAAACTTAAAAAGTGAGAAAACTTAAAAACAGCGAATTAGATAGATTAAGTATTGAGGCTTTTAAAGCGGCAAAAAAGACGCCCATCATTATTATCCTTGACAACATTAGAAGTTTAAACAATATAGGCTCAGTTTTTAGAACAAGTGATGCTTTTTTAGTTGAAAAGATTTACCTCTGCGGTATTACGGCAAAACCTCCACATAAAGATATACATAAAACGGCTTTAGGAAGTACTGAAACAGTAGATTGGGAATACGTCGAAAACACGCTAGAATTAGTTGAAAAGCTAAAAGCCGAAAACGTAAAAATTTGCTCCATTGAACAAGCCGAAAACGCCACAATGCTGAATGATTTTACTATTGAAACAAATACTAAATATGCTTTTGTTTTTGGCAATGAAGTAAAAGGTGTTTCGCAAGAGGTAGTTAATGCAAGTGATGTAGTTATTGAAATACCGCAATTTGGCACAAAACACTCCCTAAATATCTCGGTGAGCTGCGGGGTAGTGGTTTGGGATGTCTTCTCTAAAACAAAAAATTTGTAAAATTTTTATTACTTTTATAAAAACCCAACTTGTGATAGAAAAACTTTCCGAGACATTTACACATCTATTCTTGAAGTACATGCCAAATGCTTTTGTATTTGCATTACTGCTTACTTTAATCACGGGGTTTGGAGCTTTAGCATGGTTGGATATATCGCCTCTTGAGGTTATAAAGTCCTGGTATAAAGGCTTCTTTGATTTGTTAGGATTTGCTATGCAAATGGTACTTATAATAATAACCGGGTTTTCCATTGCCTTATCTCCTATTATTAGACGAGGCATAGATTCTCTGGCAAAACAAATAAAATCTCCAGCACAAGTATATCTTTTAGTTGTATTTGTTGGCATGACATTGAGCTTAGTAAGCTTTGGATGGATTGTGATAACCTGCGTTTTAGCAAGAGAATTAGCAGAACGAATTCAAGGAATTAATTATCCTTTTTTAGTAGCCTGTACGTACTTTTCAAGTAATAGCTGGGTTTTAGGTTTTTCAAGTTCCATCCCGCTACTTCTTAATACAGAAAACAATTTTTTAATTGAAACAGGCCTCTTAGAAAACACCATTCCAACTTCTTTTACTTTATTTGGATCATTAAACTTAGTCATGCTATTATTATTTGTAATTGGCGGGCCACTTCTAATGTTCTTAATACGCCCGAAATCTTCAAAAAACAAAGAATTAAAAGATTTTCTAATTGAAGGCGAGACATTATCAGAAATCCAAACAATCAAGGAAGAAGCAACAAGCATAAAACTACCTTTCAATGCGATTTCAGACAAACTGAATAATAGTTTTATTCTTCAAATGATTATGGTAGTTTTTGGACTTACTTATATCATATTTCATTTTAGCACCAAAGGATTTGAGTTGAACTTCAACATCATGATTTTTATTTTTATAATTACAGGTTTATTGTTGCATAAAACACCATCTAGATATGTAATTGCCATGAAACGGTCTAGCGGTAACATATCAGGAATATTATATCAGTTTCCTTTTTATGCTGGTATTATGGGCATCATGCTATATACTGGTTTTGGGGAACAACTTGGACAAGTTATGGCTTCAATTGCCACAAAAGATACCTATCCTTTTTTTGCTTATCTCACAGGAGCCATTGTTAATTTTGCTATCCCTTCGGCTGGAGGTGAATTTGCTGTAGTTGCTCCAAGCTTGTTTAATGCCATTTACGAACTTGGAGCAGGATTACCTCCTGAAGAAATTATAGCAATGATTTCTAGAGCATCTCTATCCGTGGCTTTTGGTGAGAGTATAAGTAACTTGTTGCAACCATTCTTTCTATTGTTGGTGTTACCTGTTATGGGAAAAGGCTTAAAATTACAGGCAAGGGATGTTATGGGATATCTGGCAATTCCTTTTATTCTGTTTTTTATTGCCCAGTCACTTTTAGTGGTTTTTTGGCCCATATAAAATTTAAATAGGTGCCTGAAAAAATGAAAAAACCTTGGCCAACAAGAGATGTCATGAATCAGATTTATGACAAGAAACTATGGGGCGGAACTGAGTTCGATTTTTATTCTGGAATTGGTTCTTATGAACCAAAAATTATAACCCCTTATTTAGAAAGTATAATTGCATTTTTAGAATCTCACAATAAATCTTTAATAGTTTGTGATTTAGGTTGTGGAGATTTTAATGTTGGCAAACACCTTACTCGATACACCAAAAAATATATCGCTATAGATATTGTTGAAAAACTGATTAATAGAAACAAAAGCCTATACAGAAAGGATAACTTAGAGTTTCATTGTTTGGATATTTCAAAAGATGAACTTCCAACTAGCGATTGTATTATACTTCGTCAAGTTTTACAACATTTATCAAATGCTGAGATACAAAACGTACTTAAAAAAATAGCAGCCGATAAATACATAATATTAACTGAACATATACCGTTTGATAACTTTATTCCAAACAAAGACATTATTTCTGGTCAAGGTATTAGGCTAAAACAAAACAGTGGTGTTGAGATTTTAAAAGCTCCTTTTAGTTTTAAAATTAAAGAAGAAACACAACTTCACGAGCATATTCTAGAAAACAAAAAAGGGAAAATTGTAACAACATTATACAGAACACATTAGTAGCATTGGTTTTTAAGTGCACCCAATTTTGCCATATTTCGTTTGAAGCTGTATCTGCACAATTTAATTTGATTCTAGATTTAAAAAATCTAACTTCGCTAATCTTTGAGATATGGTCCATCTTAAATCACTCCCTGCAAATTTCATCCAAAACCCACAAATAGTCTGCTCTATTCTCAACAAAATCTCTATCAGAAACATCAATAATCTTAACATTGAAATCGTGTTGGGTTTTTAAAAAATCTAAATAACCGGAGTTAATTTTTTCAAGATAGTCGTTATCAATATTCTGTTCGTAATCGCGCCCACGCTTTTTAATATTCTCTTGTAATCGTTCTGTGTTTTGATATAAATACACATACAATTCAGGCTTTTTCAAATCCTTATACATTAAATGAAAAAGCTTTCTGTAAAGATTAAACTCATCTTCTTGCAAAGTGATTTTTGAAAATATAAGCGATTTAAACACGTCGTAATCGCTTACAATAAAATCTTTAAACAAATCAAGTTGAGATAAATCATCAGAAATTTGCTGGTATCTATCAGCGAGAAAAGACATTTCTAATGTAAAAGCATAACGCGCCGCATCTTCGTAAAATTTTGGTAGAAACGGATTATCAGCAAATCGTTCCAAAATAAGCTTAGCATTGAAATCTTGTGCTATTTTTGTTGCTAAACTTGTTTTTCCTGCACCAATATTACCTTCAATTGCGATGTAATTATATTTTGAAAAATTAAATGCTTTACTAGGGTTTTTTAACCATATTTTTATAGGTTCTAAAACTGATTTATCCTTACATTCGTCCAACAAAACACCAACTTCCTTGTTTAATTTTGGGTGTTTTATCTTTCGAGCCACATCGTTAAGTGGTTGTAAAACAAACTTACGATTTTGCATTTCCGGATGTGGAATTTGTAAAGTTTTGGTGTTTAGAATTTCTTCCTCGTGGAATATAATATCTAAATCTATAGTTCTAGCCTGATAAGTATTCGTTTTTTTTCTAACACGCCCCAAAGATGTTTCAATGTTCAACAATACTTGAAGTACTTTTTTAGGAGAAAGATAACTATCCATTACCAAACAACAATTTAAAAATTCATCACTTTCAAATCCAAATGCCGGCGATTTATAAACCTTTGAAATCGACCTGATATTTCCTAACTCAAAATGAATTAAATCAATGGCCGTTTGTAAATTTTTAAATTTATCACCTTTATTACTTCCTAGTGCAATATAATATGTTGAAGGTTTTGTCATGAGAAAGCAAATTAACTAAAACAATTTTTAAAACTTTATATTTACAGAACCTATTTATTCACAATTACAAATGACTTTAAAAGACAAGCTTGCCGCACAACGAATTTACATTCTTTTAGGTGCTTTATTCATAACATCATTGGTCGTATCCAACCTTATATTTCAAAAATTTTTTTATTGGTATCCTATTGACATAGAGGTTTTTGGAAGCAAACTATTTGAAATTTCAGTGGGTATTTTACCTTATCCAATAACATTTCTAATTACCGATTTAATAAGTGAAATATATGGTAAAAAACGTGCAAATGATGTTGTGATTACCGGTATTTTCGCTTCTTTATTTTCACTTTTAATTATATACACTGCAAGTAATGTACCTGCAACATCATGGTCGTATGTGCAAGATGATATGTTTCAAAAGGTATTTGGTAATTCGGCAATTGCCGTATTTGCCAGTATGCTAACTTATTTGTTTGCCCAGTTTGTGGATATTCAAATTTATCATTTCTGGAAACGTCTTACAAAGGGCAAACATTTGTGGCTTCGTAATAATTTTTCTACTTGGTTTTCACAGTTTATTGATACATTCACAATTGTGCTTTTGCTATGTTCATTTGGCATTATTGATTGGTCAAACTTTAAGGGTCTTTTAATAAGTGGATTTTTATTTAAAGTTATTGTTGCAGCCTGCGATACGCCCCTTTTATATTTAGGTGTTTATTTCTTTAGAAGAAGATTTAAATTAAAAATTAATGAAGAAATTGATTTACTTTAGAAACATAATTCTTAACATATTGATAAGACGTTTCTTCATCTTTTAATATGATTTTTACGTATATTAATTTGATTGAAGTTTATTGATAATTAAAAATATTTATGAAGAAAGCCTTAAAAATTATTAGCATTACAATTCTTATTATAATTGCTTTATTAGTGGCCATTCCATTTGCATTTCAAGGTCAAATAAAAGACATGGTTAAACAGTTTATAAACCAAAACTTAAATGCTAAGGTTGAGTTTAGCGATGTGAGTTTAAGTTTTATTCGAAGCTTCCCGCAGGCACATGTTAATGTAACCGATTTAATTGTAACAAATTTCAAGCCATTTGAGGATGAAATTTTTGCCACGGCTAAAAATATTGCTTTCACCATGTCGGTTAAAGAGCTCTTTAAAAAAGCAATTGAAGACCCTATTATTGTAAATTCTATAACTATAAACGAAGCCCTTTTAACTTTAAAAACAGATAAATTTGGCAATAATAATTACGACATAACTAAAGAAAAAGAAAATAAAATTGCAGCAGATAATGACGCTAATTTTACTTTTGATATTGAAGATTACAAAATAAACAAAAGTGCTCTAACATATATTGACGAGGTTTCAAATATTCTAGTATACATTACCGAGCTAAATCATTCTGGTAAAGGAAATTTTTCTACCAACATTTCAGAATTAAACACCAAAAGTGAAGCAAATGTTAGTATCAGTATAGATAGCGCAAACTATTTAAGTAATAACCCTGTAAAATTAGATGCGTTAATCGATTTAGATTTGAACAACAGTAAATATACTTTCAAACAAAATAAAGGATTTATAAATGATTTGCCATTAGAGTTTCAAGGATTTGTACAACAACTTGAAACCGGACAAAACATAGACATTACTTTTGAAAACCCAGAGTCTGATTTTAAAAATTTTCTAGCAGTAATTCCGAAAGATTTTTCTAATAATATTGAAGAGGTTGAAACTTCTGGAGATTTTAAAGTAAAAGGAATTATTAAGGGTATGAATACGGCCGAAACCATACCTGCCTTCGATATCAGTATCACGTCAAATAATGCATCATTTAAATATCCAGAATTACCAAAACGTGTTAGCAACATAACAATTAATACCGAAGTAAAAAATACCACTGGAAAATCTGACGACACGTACATAGACATTAAAACACTTAATTTTAAAATTGATGATGATGTTTTTAAATCGTCAATTACTTTAAAAAACATAACTAAAAATATGCTGGTTAATGCTGATATTGATGGCGTACTTAACCTTGCCAATATAACTAAAGCTTATCCTGTTAAATTAGAAAATGAGCTCACGGGAATATTAAAAGCCAAACTAAATACTGCTTTTGATATGAACGCCATTAAAACTAATGCTTACGACCGTATAAAAAATAATGGTTCTGCAAGTATTACCGACTTTGTATTTTCATCTGAAGATATTGTAAATCCTATATATATTTCAACGGCAAACATGACTTTTAATCCTGGAATGGTTATGCTAAATAATTTTATTGCTAAAACTGGCGAAAGCGATATTAATGCTACAGGAACTATTAAAAATTTAATCGGGTTTTTATTAAGTAATAATACCTTAAAAGGCGATTTTAATGTACTATCAAATCATTTTAAAGTAAGTGATTTTATGACTGCAGATGATAAAATAGCTATTGAAAACAAAACAACTTCAAATAAAGAATCGTTGAAAATTCCAGCATTTTTAGAATGTATTATTATTGCTGATGCCAAAACTGTTGTGTACGATAATTTGAATTTAAAAAATGTTACTGGTATTATTTATATTAAAGACCAACAAGCTACGCTTCAAAATATGAGGTCAAGTATTTTTGATGGCGCACTTGCAGTTTCTGGAGATGTTTCAACCAAAAATGAAACTCCAACATTTAACTTAAACCTAAGTGCCGATGGGTTTGATATTGCCAAATCATTTAAAGATTTGGATTTATTGCAAAACTTAGCGCCCATTGCTAAACTTTTTAATGGAAAATTAAATTCAACTCTCGTGCTTTCTGGTGAATTGGATAGCGAATTTTCACCTAAATTAAATACAGTTTCTGGTAGCGCCCTGGCTGAACTTTTATCAACACAATTTAATGCCGATAAAGGAGAACTACTTAACAAGTTAGAAGGTGCTTTAACTTTTATTGATTTTAGTAAGTTTAATTTAAAAGATTTAAAAACCAACTTAACATTTGCTAATGGGAAAGTAAGTGTAAAACCTTTTGACCTAAAGTATGAAGATATAACCATTAGAGTTACAGGATCTCACGGATTTGATAAAACCATCGATTATAGTATGGTTTTTAATGTGCCTGCCAAATATTTGGGTAGTGATATAAACAGATTAATTGGTAAAATTGATTCACAACAAGCAAATAATTTAACTATTCCCGTAACGGCGAATATTGGAGGGTCTTTTACATCGCCAAGCGTAAAAACGGACTTAACTAGTGGAGTTTCAAATTTAACGAAACAACTTATTGAAATTGAAAAACAAAAACTACTTAATCAAGGGAAAGATAAAGTCACAGATATGTTGGGTGATATTATAGGCGGAAACAAAACTAAAACAGATTCCTTAAAAAAGGAACAAAACAACACGGTTAAAGAAGTACTTGGAGGTATAATTGGCGGAAATAAAACCCAAACCGATTCTACTAAAACCAATTCAACAAAAGATGCTGTTAAAAATGTACTTGGAGGCTTGTTAAATAAAAAGCAAAAAACTCAAGACAGCATTAAATAAAATTAATAATTTACTGTATTCCGGCTAAAAACATTCAAAAACGCTAAATTTTAACCATTTTCAACTATTTTTTTAATATAAATGGTCAAAAATTAGGAATTCTAAATTAATAGGTTATAATGTAGAAAATATAAACTTTTTTAAACTAAAACGAATATATGAGGCAATTAAAAATTACTAAACAAGTTACCAACCGTGAATCTAAATCATTAGACAAATACCTACAAGACATTAGTAAAATTCCTTTAATAACTGCCGAAGAAGAAGTAGAATTGGCACAACGTATAAAAAAAGGAGACCAAAAAGCTTTAGATACACTCACGACTGCTAACTTACGTTTTGTAGTTTCTGTTTCAAAACAATATCAAAACCAAGGCTTAACGCTTCCTGATTTAATAAATGAAGGTAATGCTGGATTGGTTAAAGCCGCTAAACGATTTGATGAAACTAGAGGATTTAAATTTATTTCTTATGCTGTTTGGTGGATTAGACAAGCAATTCTTCAAGCTTTAGCTGAACAATCTCGAATAGTTAGATTACCTTTGAACAAAATTGGGTCTATAAATAAAATAAACAAGGCGTATTCTTTTTTAGAACAAGAACACGAAAGACCACCAAGTGCAGATGAAATTGCTAAAAGATTGGATCTTACAGTTAGTGATGTAAAACAATCAATGAAAATTTCTGGTAGACACGTGTCTATGGATGCACCATTTAAAGAAGGTGAAACCTCAAATTTATACGATGTTATAAATTCAAGTGAATCACCTCGACCGGATCAAGATTTAATGCAAGACTCGTTAAATGTTGAAGTAAATCGTGCATTAGACACGTTATCGGAAAAAGAGGCGGAAGTTTTAAGACATTATTACGGCATAAGTCAAAAACAACCTATGAGTCTTCAAGAAATTGGTGACTATTTTGGTTTAACAAGAGAAAGAGTAAGACAAATTAAAGAAAAAGGTATTCGTAGATTGAGACATACATCAAAAAGCAAAGTACTTAAAACATATTTAGGATAAAATAAACAATCAATTAATTAAATATTACATGTTAAAAATTATTATTAAAGAAGGTGAAAATATAGAACGTGCTTTAAAACGTTACAAACGGAAGCACCGTAACATTAAAGTGATGCAAAATTTAAGAGAAGGGCAGTTTTTTACTAAACCATCAGTTAAAAGACGTCGTGAAATTCAAAAAGCAGAATATATTCAAAACCTAAGAGATCAAGAGGAAATATAATCGATATCTTAAAATAATTATAAAATCCTATTTACATTTATGTAAGTAGGATTTTTAATTTATAAATATATCAATAACTAAACCTTCATTTGCCCGAATATTAAAAACAGTGTTATCGTCAAAAATGAGATACTGCCCTTTTATTCCAACCAACTTCCCAGTATATTTTTGTGATTTTAAAATATTTAAACTTTTTGGTTTTTCGGGATATTGATGCACTGGAAAATCTATATTGGTTTCAGTATTATTCTCGATAAAATAATCTTTTGCTTCGTTCGGTATAAACTGCTTCAATCGATTACGCCAGTCAACCAAATTTTCATCCACTATTTCGTTTTTAAGCATAGTTCTCCAATTTGTTTTATCGCCAACGTAGTTTTTTAAAGCTACTTCAGTAATTCCTGCTAAATACCTGTTTGGCACTTCAACAATTTCAATGGCTTCATGTGCACCCTGATCAATCCAACGAGTAGGTACTTGACTCTTTCGTGTAACACCTACTTTAACATTACTAGAGTTTGCTAAATATACAATATGCGGTTGAAGTTGTACTTTTTTCTCATAAACTAAATCACGATCTTCTTTATCTAAATGAGCAGTACTTAGTTCAGGACGCATAATCCAATCAGCAGCTTGTGGTATTTCAAAGAAACAATTTCTGCAAAACCCTTGCCTGTAAATAGGTTTATCTAAACCACAGTTTAAACATTGATACTTTACAAATTGAAGTGTTATGCTTTTATCCAAAAGCTGATTCATATTTATAAAATCAGATTCAAATACCAAATAGTATTGAATTGGATATAAAAACTCAGTTTCCATTTTTGTTAAAACACCTTGGTACTTCATAAAAAAAAGTCTTATTTTTAATATATCTTAAAGATAAAATAAATATGCCAATACCGATAGTAAATTCAATTGCTTCTTGGTTTTTAAAAAAACGATTTCATCAGATAGAATTATTTTTAAAATACCCAAACGAAGTTCAAAACGAATTACTTTTAAGCCAAATTGAAATGGCTAAAAACACAGAGTTTGGTAAACAATATGACTTTGCATCAATTAATAACTATGCAACTTTTGCCGAACGTATTCCGATAAAAAACTATGAAGGTTGGCAAGATTTTATTGAGCGTTCTAGAAAAGGTGAGAATAATATATTTTGGCCAACACCCATAAAATGGTTTGCAAAATCTAGCGGTACAACCAGAGCAAAAAGTAAATTTATACCTGTAAGTCAGGAGTCGTTAGAAGATTGCCATTATGCTGCAAGCAAAGATTTACTTTGTATGTATCTTAATAACAACGAAGATTCACAATTATTTACTGGGAAAAGTTTACGCCTAGGAGGAAGCAAAGAATTATACAAAGAAAACGGAACCGCCTTTGGAGATTTATCGGCGATATTAATTGACAATATGCCGTTTTGGGCAGAATTTAGTAGCACTCCAAGTAATAGAGTGTCATTAATGAGCGACTGGGAGCACAAGATGCAAGCTATTGTTGATGAAACTATTAATGAAAATGTAACAAGTTTAGCAGGTGTGCCATCATGGATGCTTGTTTTACTTAATCAGGTTTTAGACACCAGTAAAAAGGAAAGTTTATTTGATATCTGGCCAAATTTAGAAGTATATTTTCACGGTGGAGTGAGCTTTACACCATACGTTGATCAGTATAAAAAAATATTACCTAAATCAGATTTTAATTACTACGAGATTTACAACGCCTCGGAGGGTTTTTTCGCTATTCAAGATCAAAATAATTCAAACGAGTTATTACTAATGTTAGATTATGGTATTTTTTATGAATTTATACCAATGGATATCTATGCCACAACAAATGAAAAGGCGATTCCATTAAGCGAAGTAGAATTAAATAAAAACTATGCGGTTATTATAACAACTAATGCTGGATTATGGCGTTATAAAATTGGAGATACAGTTAGATTCACATCGTTAAGCCCTTATAGAATTAAAATTTCGGGTAGAACAAAACACCATATTAACGTTTTTGGTGAAGAACTTATAATTGAAAATGCCGAAGATGCTTTAAAAAAAGTGTGTAAACAAACTAAAGCCGAAGTTATAGATTTTACCGCGGCTCCTATTTTCATGGAAGGAAAAGAAAAAGGCGCACATGAGTGGTTAATCGAATT